>JBBSAS010000072.1:0-7674 GCA_038252055.1 Candidatus Limnocylindrales bacterium | reverse complement strand
GCCGGATGGACCTCGTGCTCCGAGTGGGCCGCAGATCCGGGGAGCACGGCTTGGCGCCGACGAATGCGGGTGTTGCGTCCGGACCGCTGCCAACGGGCGCATCGCGGGCGCATACCAGCACCCCGGCTGATATCCCGGACGGATCTGGGCTTCGGCGATCGATCGCAGTGCCCCGGCTGATATCCGGGACAGATCCGTGGCGCCGGCGGGCCATGGGTCGAACGAACCTCGTGTTCGCCGGAGGATGCGTCGATCGAACCACGGCGATCGAACCGCGGCGATCGAACCACGACACGGCCGGCCAGTGACACCGCCGTTGACAGACACTGCCGGGGCCAGTTGACGCCCGGGGACCCCGTGGTATGCTCCGCCCATCCCACCGCACCGCCGCCGCGGATCTGATTCCGCGCCGGTGCGCCCATCCCCCTCGGCCCCGCACGGCCGACCCCTTCCCGCAGGTGCCCCGACGCCCATGCCGAACGGATCCGATCCCCAGCGCAGCCGCAACCGCCGGCCGCGTCGCCGGCCCCAGGGCTCGCGGCCGCCCGGGATGCCCGACTACGACGAGCTGAACGGCGTCGCCGACGAGGCGCCCGAGATCGGGGCTGCCGAGCTGCGTGACATGAGCGCCGCCGAGCTGCGGGCCACCGCGAAGGAGCTCGAGGTCGAGACCGGCGACGCGGAGCGCCGCGACGCGATCGTCGATGCGATCCTCCAGCGCCAGTCCGAGCGGCTCGGGCAGTCCTACGCGACCGGGATCCTGGACGTCGTGGACGAGGGCTACGGCTTCCTCCGGCGCCACGGTCTCATGCCGGGACCGGACGACGTCTACGTCAGCTCGAGCCAGGTGCGCCGCTTCGGGCTCCGGATCGGCGACCGCGTCGGGGGCACCGTCCGCGCCCCCCGCGAGGGCGAGAAGTACTGGGGCATGCTCCGCGTCGACACCGTCAACGGCGTCGATCCGGATACCGCCCGCCGGCGCCCCCATTTCGGCGACCTCACGCCGATCCACCCGATCGAGCTCCTCAACCTCGAGTCGGACCCCAAGAACCTCAGCCAGCGGCTCGTCAACATCGTCAATCCGATCGGGAAGGGCCAGCGCGCCCTGATCGTGAGCCCGCCGAAGGCCGGCAAGACGATGCTCCTGAAGGCCATCGCGAACGGGATCACGGCGAACTACCCGGACATCCTCCTGATGGTCGCCCTCATCGGCGAGCGGCCGGAGGAGGTCACGGACATGCGCCGGTCCGTCAAGGGCGAGGTGATCTCCTCGACCTTCGACGAGCCGACCGAGAACCACACCCACGTCGCCGAGATGGCCCTCGAGATCGCGAAGCGCCAGGTCGAGACCGGCCGCGACGTGGTCATCCTCATGGACTCCGTGACGCGCCTCGCCCGGGCCTACAACCTGGCCCTGCCGCCGTCCGGTCGAACCCTCTCGGGCGGCATCGACCCGATTGCCCTCTATCCGCCCAAGCGCTTCTTCGGCGCCGCCCGCAAGATCGAGGAGGGCGGCTCGCTCACGATCATCGCCACCTGCCTGGTCGACACCGGCTCGCGGATGGACGACGTCATCTACGAGGAGTTCAAGGGAACCGGCAACAGCGAGCTGATCCTCGACCGCAAGCTCGCCGAGAAGCGCATCTTCCCGGCGATCGACGTGCAGCGCTCGGGCACCCGCCGCGAGGAGCTCCTCCTCGAGGAGCCCGTCCTGCGGATGGTCTGGACGATGCGCCGGATGCTCTCCGCGGTCGGCACGAACGAGGGGATCGAGCTCCTCCTCAACCGCCTCGCCAAGACCGACAACAACGCGACGTTCCTGGCCTCGCTCCAGAAGAGCGCCGAGGCGACCGCCGGATAGGCGGCGCCAACGCGGGTTCGTCGCGCGGCCGTCGCCGAATCGGGCGGTTCGGCCCGGTCGCCCGGGCCGTCCGGCAGGAGGCCCCGAGCACGGGATTCGCGTTGCCGGATCATCGATCATCTGCTACGGTGATGTGTAACGCCCCCTGACGGGGGTGCCGAACGCGTATCGAGAACCCCAGCTCCATACCGCGTCCTCCGGACGGTGACCTTCCACGCTCGGCGTCCCCGCGCTCGTCACCGCCCCCTCCGGGAGATCGTATTGCTCAACGCCAGGGTTGCCGCGCGCCGGCTCCGGTCACGCCTGCAAGTCGTTGCCGGGCCGGGTGCCCGTACCGCGAGCCCTCCGCGCCCCGCGGCTCGCCCAGTCCGCGGGCCGATCGTCTTCCTGCGCCGGATCGAGAGCCCCGAGCGCCTCGTCCCGATCCTCGTCGCCGGATTCCTCCTCGTTGCCTCGATCACGGCAGCCCCCGCCCTCTCTGAGGGTGCGCGTGGCGCCACGAGCGGGTCCGGGACGGCGCCGCGCATCGCCATCGGCGGTGACCCGGTCGCGCTCAGCGCGTCTGGCTACTTCGGCCCCAACGACGGGGCGGGCGTCGGCGTGGACCCCGGCGTTGACCCCGGCGTTGACCCGGGGATCGGCCTCGACGAGACGGCGGCGAGCGTCGTCCTCGGCCAGGAGCAGACCGTCGGTGCGCCCGACGTCGCCGGCCAGTTCCTCGGGGACGGGACCCTCCTCAAGCCCGTCGTCGTGGACACGACCGTCGAGGACGGTCGGGATCAGCTGCGCACCTACAAGGTCCGCTCCGGCGACACGCTCACCGGGATCGCCAGCCGCCACGGCGTCTCGATGATGACCCTCTGGTGGGCCAACAAGCTGACGGCGAAGGACAAGCTCAAGGTGGGCCAGGTCCTCGTGATCCCGCCGGTCAACGGGCTCGTGGTGACCGTCACGTCGGGCGACACGCTCGCCTCGATCGCAAAGGCGAAGAAGGTCGAGGCCGCCGAGATCGTCGAGACGAACGGCCTCACCGACGAAACACTGGTCATCGGCCAGGTGCTCATCATCCCCGGGGCGCGGGGCAAGGCATATCCCACGCCCAAGCCGACGAAGCGGCCGACCGTCCACGTTGCCACGGTGAGTCGTCCGACCACGAGCCACGTCAAGAGCCGCAGCGACGGCGGGAACGGCCCGGCCCGCTACACGGGCGGCGCGTTCGCCTGGCCGGTCGCCGGCGGCTACATCAGCCAGTACTACAGCGGCGGGCACCCGGCGATCGATATCGCCGGCGACTATGGCCTCGCCGTCAAGGCGGCCGCCGCGGGGACCGTTCTCTTCTCCGGCTGGAAGAACAACGGCGGCGGATACCAGGTCTGGATCTCCCACGGGAGCGGCCTGTACACGACGTACAACCACATGTCGTCCGTTGCGGTCTCGGGCGGACAGCACGTCGGCCGAGGCTCGTTCATCGGCCGCCTCGGCGCCACCGGCTGGGCCACGGGCCCTCACCTCCACTTCGAGGTGTGGCGCGGCCCGATCTGGAACGGCGGGACCCGGGTCAACCCCCTCGCCTACCTCTAGCGGCGACACCCGTCGGCGAAACGCGGAGGGGGGCTCGGGCGACCGGCGGGCACCCGGTTCCGGGCCCGGCGTCCACCCGTGCGACAATCGGGTCGATGTTCCTCGATCGCGTCACCATCTGGGTTCGAGCCGGCGACGGCGGCGACGGCGCGGCCACCTTCCGGCGCGAGTCCCACGTTCCGCGTGGCGGGCCCGACGGGGGAGACGGCGGCCGCGGCGGCAGCGTGCTCCTGCACGTTGACCCCGGCCTCACGACGCTCCGCGACTTTCGCTACAGGCACCACTTCAAGGCGACGCCGGGCGGCCGAGGCCTCGGCGCGAAACGCCACGGCAAGGCGGGTGAGGACCTGGTCCTCCTCGTACCGCCGGGGACGAGCATCCTGGACGAACGATCCGACGAGCTGCTCGCCGACCTCGTGGCGACCGGCCAGGTGGCCACGATCGCCCGCGGCGGCCGGGGCGGCCTCGGCAACGTCCACTTCGCCACGGCGACCCACCGGACGCCGACCCATGCGCAGAAGGGCGAGCCCGGCGAAGACCGCGAGCTGCGCCTCGAGCTGCGGTTGATCGCGGACGTCGGCCTCGTCGGGCTCCCGAACGCGGGGAAGTCCACCCTCCTCGCGGCCCTGACCGCCGCCCGACCGAAGATCGCGGCCTACCCGTTCACGACGCTGGAACCGAACCTCGGCGTCCTCGACCTCGGCGACGCCGAGGATCGTCGTCCGACAATCGCTGACGTCCCGGGCCTCATCGAGGGCGCGTCGGGCGGGGCGGGCCTCGGGCACGCCTTCCTTCGCCACGTCGAGCGGACGCGCGTCCTCGTCCACGTCGTGGACGGGTCGTCGCGCGACCCGGCATGGGACCTCGAGGTGGTCCGCGAGGAGCTCCGGCTCCACGATCCCGCGCTCCTCGAGAAGCCGCTCGTCATCGCTTTCAACAAGATCGACCTTCGCGAGGCCCGGGAGGCCTGGCCCGGCTTCGCCGCCGCACGCAGCGCCGATGGCCTTCGCTGCCTCGCCGTCTCCGCCGACGCGGGCGAGGGACTGCCCGCGCTCCGCGCTGCACTCGCCGATCTCCTGCCCGATGCAGCCGGGATGGCCGCGGAGCCGGCGCCCTCGGGCGTCGTCGTCCACCGGCTCGATGCCGCCGGAGACGGGTTCACCCTCGAGCGCGCGGGCGATGTCTTCGTGGTCCGCGGGAAGCGGATCGAACGGATCGCCGTCCAGACGAACTTCGAGGTCGAGGAGTCGGCCGAGCGCTTCCAGCGCGACCTCGACCGGCTCGGCATCGACGAGGCCCTCCGGCGCGCGGGCGTGCAGGCCGGCGACATGGTCCGTATCGGCCGCGTGGAGTACGAGTGGGGCGGCGACGCGTGGGAGGACGACGGGCGGTGAGTCCCGGAGCCACGATCGGCGGGCAGGCGTCCGACCCCGGCCGCGCGCCGGGCCTCGACGCTCGGCCGCGTCCCGGCCGCATCGGGATCTTCGGCGGGACGTTCGACCCGCCCCACGTGGCGCACCTCGCCGTGGCCGAAGAGGCGCGCGAGGCGCTCGGGCTCGACCGGGTGATCTTCGTCCCCGCAGGGCAGCCCTGGCAGAAGGCCGACCGCCCCATCTCGCCGGCACCCGCGCGCCTCGCGATGGTCGAGCGGGCTGTCGCGGCGAACCCGGCATTCGCGGTGGACGGGCGCGAGGTCGAGCGGCCAGGCCCGAGCTACACGGTCGAGACGCTCGAGGTCCTCGCTGCAGGGGGTGTCGCCACGCCCGGCGTGGTCGGCGGGGCTGGCACGCCCGCCGAGGCCGCCGGAGCGGGGGCCCCCGCGTTCACCGCGGCCCGCGGAGCCACGCCCCCCGAGCTCTGGTTCATCCTGTCCGCCGAGGCGCTTCGCGGCTTTGCGACCTGGCGGGAGCCCGGACGGATCCTCGAGCTGGCCCGGCTCTGCGTCGTGCCGCGCGGCGCCTCGGGCCCCGCGACCGCCGACGCCGTCGAGCTGCTGCGGGCGCAGTACCTGGGCGGCGCCGATCGCGTCGTGGCCCTCGACCGCCCGCGCCTCGAGATCTCGTCAAGCGAGATCCGCGACCGTGTCCGTGCCGGTCGGTCGGTCCGCTACTTGGTCCCCGACGGCGTGATCGCGCTGATCGCGGAGTACGCTCTCTACGCTGGCCCGACCCCTGGTCGAGCCCCCGACGACGCCTGAAGGAGGCCCATGTCGCCCGAGAACGCTGCCGCTCCCCGCGAGCCTGAGACCGAACCCAGGGCTGAGGCCGAACTCAGTGCCGCGGCCGAGACCGAACCCAGGGCCGCGACCGAACCGACCGCCGCCCCCCGTGCCGGCCTTCCGGCCCGGACGACACCCCCGCCCGCCACCGACGGTGAGACGCTCGACCTTGCCCGGCGAATCGTGGAGCTCGCCGAGGACAAGAAGGCCGCAGATATCGTCCTGCTCGAGATCGAGCCCTTCACGACCGTCGCCGACTACCTCGTGATCTGCTCCGGCGGGTCGGAGCGCCAGCTCGCCGGGATCGCGGACGGGATCGCCGAGGGGATAAAGGCGGATGGCGCCCGGGTGCTCGCCCGCGAGGGCGAGGCTGCGTCGCACTGGATCCTCCTCGACGCCGGGGCCGTGATCGTCCACGTGTTCGCCCCGCCGGAGCGCGAGTTCTACGCGCTCGAGCGGCTGTGGAGTGAGGCCCGGACGATCCTGCGGGTCCAGTAGCCGGACGGCGGTTCGGCGCCGGGACGACCGCCGGGGCGCGACGGTACGAGCGACCCATCGCGTCGGTCGCCGGTCCGCTCGAGAATGGCGGCAGGCGGACGAGCTGGTCGCTCCGCGGCTCGAGGTTCACAGAATCCCGATGGCGCGTCCCCAGGACCGGTGCCCCGAATGCACCCGGCATCTCATCCTGTCCCATTTCGACGCGGTCTTTCGCGACGCCACCGGGACCGAGCGGCTCGCGTTCGCGATCCCGGGCGGCCTCTGCGAGGCGTGTCACCAGCTCTACATCGACCCGGACCTGATCACGGTCCTCCACCTCGGCCGTTCCCGCTGCGTCTTCGCGATCGAATCGGACCAGGTCCTGCAGGAGCAGGCCCGGTCCGGCGCCGACTGACCGGTCGCCGACCTCGCGCAGAGGCTCCGGCGGGGGCGCGGCGGGCCTGATGGGCGCGGCGACCCGACCGGTCGGCGGGCGGCCGCGGGAGCGTCCTCAGGCCCGGGAGACGCGTTCCGCGAGCCAGAGCGAGAAGGCCAGGCGGCGTCGAGCGGCGTCCGTTGCGCGCTCGCCCTTGATCGCGGCGTCCAGCTCCAGGAGCCCTTCCAGCGCGGCGACCAGCTCGTCGTGTCGCCAGGCGAGGCCCTGCTCCCAGAGCTTGCGGGCGGGGAACTCCTTGAGCTTCAGCGCGCGGGCGGTAGCCTGCAGCGTCTCGCCTCGCTCGCGGTGATCCGCCACGAGGAGGATGTCGCGGATTCGCCGGTGGAGCATCGCGACGAGCACGGGCTCGGGGCTGGACTCGGCGAGCCGCTCGAGGAGCGCCGCCGCTTCGCTCGCCTTCCGAGCGCCGACCGCGTCGAGAAACGCCCACGCCGACCCCGGCACCGCGTCTGCGACGAGGGCCTCGACATCCTCCGGCCGGACCGGTTCATCGAGGCGGTAGACGGCGAGCTTCTCGAGCTCCGCCACGGCGAGCCGGCCCTGTCGTCGGCGATCGACATCTCCCTCGCGGACGAACGCCCCGATCCGCCGGGCCAGGGCGGCCGCCGTCCCCGGGGCCAGGTGCATGGCCCGCTCGGCTGCCCGATCCTCGATCCAGCGGCTCATCCCCCCTTCGCGGGGGGCGACGACCTGGCGGACCTCTCCGCTGGCCGCCGCGACGGCCGCCGCGAGATCCTCGAGCGACTTCGCGCGACGTGCGGTCCCGTCGGTTGCCTCGACGAAGGCGAGCGCATTGCCGGGCGCGACCACGGCCATGGCCGCCACGAGTGACTCTCGTTCTGCCGCCGCCCGGACGAGCGGCGCGGGGTCCTCGACGATCACGAGGACGCCCCCTCCGAACAGGGTCGCGGTGGCGACGCGCTCGGCGATCTCCCCGGCCCGGGTGCCTGCCCCGGTCGTCCGCCAGGTGGCGGGAGGCTCTCCGCCCATCGTCGCCACCCGGCGACCGAGCGCGGTCGCCGCCGCCTCGAGCCCGTACTCGTCATCGCCCCAGTAGTAGCCGAGGGCCGCACCGCTCAT
>JBBSAS010000071.1:0-7866 GCA_038252055.1 Candidatus Limnocylindrales bacterium | reverse complement strand
CCGCGAATGCTCGGCGCTCGGGAAGACCCACCGCGCGCTCTGGAGCTGGCTGATCCGGCGGAGCCGCTGGAGCCAGCCGACGTCGAGGAGATCCTCCTCGGCCGCTTCCTCGGTGAGGAAGCCGGCCGCTCGCGCCTCGGCGGGTGGCAGCCGCTTCGTCAGCTCCAGGTAGCCGTGGATCGGATCGCTGATCAGGTTGACGGCGGCGAACCGGGCGGAGCGCATGGCACCATTGTGACCGCTCGCCGGCCCCCGGGCCGTGCTCAGGGGATGCGGACTCCCAGCGGCGCGCTCGTTCGCCCGACGTTTCCGGCGCGGTCGCGGGCCCGGACCATGATCTCGTACTGGTGCCCGGCGGGGCGGTTCGAGATGCGCAGGCTCGTCGCGGTCGTATTGTCGCGGACCAGGCGCCAGGCGCCCCCGTCCACCCGATACCAGACGTCGAAGTCGCGGATGCGTGACCAGTGGGTTTGGAGCGGCGGATCCCAGCCGTGCCAGGAGAAGGCGATCGTGGAGCCGCTTCGGGTGGCCCGGTCCACCCGCGCGGACGGGGCGGAATGGTCCCGCGAGGAGGTGAAGACCGCGCTCGCGAAGACCCGCCCATCGGACGCTCGCACGGCGACCCCGAAGCCGACGTAGTTGAGGCCCCGGCTCATGAGCGCCTTCCAGTGGCTCGAGCTGCTCCTCCAGGCCCGGTAGATCGATGCCGCCGTCGAGGAGGTGAGCCCGCCCGGCCAGTAGGCGATGTTCTCCGCCCACACGTACCACTGGACGCTCGCCTGCTTGAGCGGTGTCGAGAGGCTGCCGCCCGCGGCCGTGTGGCTGAACGAGCGGGCCGCGGCGAGGTTCTCGGCCCGATCGTCGGCGATCCCGGCGAGGCGCGTGTCGAGTTGCAGCGGCTTGAGCCCACGGGCGGTTCGGTCGCGGTTGGTCCGGGCCAGGAGCGACGCTTCGATCGAGCCTGTCGAGGTCGCGGCGGCGACCGGGGGCGGGCCCAGGCTGCCGACTACGAGCACGGTGACGAGGGCAACGGCGAGGCCGGCGGCACGGCTTGCCGGGCGGACGAGGGCACGGAGCGGGAAGGTCATGGCCCAGACGATACCCGGCCGGCCCCATCGCGGTCTCTGGCCCGATGGTCGCCCGCGACGTCGGGACCAGCGGTGGTGCGCGCGGGAACCACCCGGCCGCGGGGCTGTTGCGGTCGCCGGGCTGTTGCGCCCCGAACCGCGGTCAGCGGTACCGGGCCCCCGCCGCGTCGAGGAGGCCGGCCACCTCTGCGCGGAGTCCCTCCGGCGCCAGGACCTCGACATCCGGTCCCCAGGAGAGGATCCAGGAGCGGATCTCCACCGTGCCCGAGACGGTGACCCGCCAGGTGAGCGAGCCATCGGCGTCGCGGGCGACGGTCTGCGTCGGATGCCAGGTCGTCTCGGCGACGCGCGCCGCGACGTCGGGAGCGAAGCGGAGGACGACCTCCACCTCCCCCTGGTCGGCGATGATCCCCCAGGCCCGTTCGAGCGCCTCCTCGATGACGCCGTCCGCCGGAGCGTCGAACCGCTCGGCGGTCACAGCGAGGCGGAGGATCCGCTCGAGCTTGAACGTCCGGATCGCGGCCCGGGTCTCGTCCCAGCCGATGAGGTAGAGGGCGTGGGTCTCCGCGGACGGCTCGATCAGGTACGGGTGGACGCGGGTCGTCCGGGCCGGCCGGGTCCGGTCATACGTGCTCGTGTCGTACGTCAGCTCCACGACCCGGCGACCGGCCCATGCCGTGGTCAGGGCACGCAGGCGCCGGGTTCCTTCCACGTCCGGGGGTCGGCGGGCCATGACGTCGAGGGTCCGGTTGACGTGGCGCCCGAGGACCTCCGGCAGCGCCTCACCGAGCTTCTGGAAGGCCGCCGCAAGATCGGGATCGTATGCGTCGGCGTACGTGGCCATGAGCCGGGCCGCGAGGAAGACCGCCATCGCCTCGCCGAGCGTGAGGCGGAATGCGGGAAGGAGCGCGCCCTCCACGAGCCCCCAGCGGCCGCCCTCGGCCCAGACCCCGATCTCGAGCTCCTCTTCGAGCGCTTTCAGGTCGCGATAGGCGGTCCGGCGCGACATGAAGAGGAACCGGGCGAGCTCGTCGGGGGTGACGCCGTCCGGGTGGGCGGCGAGGTAGGTCGCCACCCGGTAGAAGCGCGCCACCCGGTCGCGCTTGCGTCCGGCGCGCGTCTCGCGGCCGGGGTCATCGCGTTCCATTGGCGCCCTCACTCGTTCGCAGCCCTCACTCGTTTGCCGGTCGCGTGATCGTCAGCCTGGCACCCCGGTGGGTGGCGGTCAGGTCGGCCGTCAGCGTCCCGTGGATCGCCCCCTCCTCGAGCGCGAAGCCCGGGCCCCCGAGGCGGCCCTCGGCCCGGCCCAGCTGACCGTCAGAGAAGACCCACCAGTCCAGCTCTCCTCGCCACTCCTGCAGGTCGGCCGCGCCGATCATCCAGCGGACCTGGGGGAAGGCGCGGCGGAAGGTCGATCCGTCGATCGCGATCCGGCATCGGCGCGCCCGCGCACCCTCGACGTAGCCGAGCCCGAGATCCTCGGCGGCCGATCGCCGGTCCGCCGCGAGCGCTTCGGCGAGGATGGCCAGGTCCAGCGACTCGCCGTCGGTGGCCGCGGGCTCGACGGCCCGCCAGCGCGTTCCCGGATCGCGGAGCCAGGCGCCGTCCTCGATGACGGCTGCGCCCGCCAGCCCGATCTGGCGCACGGTGGTCACCTGGGCGAGCCACCGGAAGTCGGTTCCCGAACGGTTCCCGCGGACGCGACCGAGGCCGAGCGAGCCACCGTCCACGCTGCCGCCGAGGTCGAGCGCGAGGCGGGCGGTCGAGCCGGCTTCCAGGAGGCCGTCGCAGAGGGGCGGGACGAGCGACGGGTCGGTGGGTCCGTAGCGCGAGGCGCCGGCGGGCCGATCCCGCAGCGCCAGCTCATTCGCGACGACGGCTCCCGCGAGGGCGCCCGTCGACGCCACTGCGAGGACCAGGCCGACGAGCATCGTCGCCGCCAGGCGGCCGCCTCGGCCGCTCGCGGGACCACGGACGCGGCGGGCGACGCCGATCGCCGCGAAGAGCGAGGTCCCCGCGATCGCGAGGGCCCAGGCGTAGCCGGTCTCGAGCGATGGCACGAGGGTCTGGAGTCCCTCATCAACCAGTTGGCCGACGAGCCCCGCGATCGTCGGCAGGAGCACGATGATCGTCGCGACCCCGAGGGCCATGATCAGCCGGAAGGCGATTCGACCCCGGGCGATTGGGGGCCACGCAGCGGCGCCGGTGGCGACGGCGAGCGGGACCAGCGCCGCGAGGCCAACGAGAAGGTCCGCCGGCCCCCCCGGCCGGTAGCCGGCGAGCAGGAGGACCGCGACCGCAGCCCACAGCACCGCGAGGGTGATGGCGATCAGGCGAAGCTCGATCCGACGGACACGCACGGCGTCCAGTCTAGCGACGGTCGGGATGTCTCCTGCCCTGGGCGCGCCGGTGCCGGCTCCAGGGGCGTCGCGTCGGGCTCGTCGGCTTCGGGCCCCCAGCCTCTGCTAGCATCGTCCGTGGTCGCCGGGCGCCAGCAGCACCGCGACCAAGGAGGGTCCAGTGAGCGAACAAGAGCCCGGGATCCCGGGCCAGACCGGCGCGGCTGCGGAGCCGCCGCCTCCGCCCCCGGCCGACGCGCCGACCACCGTGATGGCGACCCCGGCGGCCGCCCCGCCGCCGACAGCTCCGGTGGTTCCCGCCGCGACCACGACGGGCGGCGGGGGCAACCGCAACGTCCTCATCCTCAGCGCGCTGATCCTGGTCGCGGTGATCCTCGCCGCCGCCTTCGTCATCAGCCAGGCCGGATCGCCCGACGCGAGCCCCGCGCCGTCCGCCGTCGCCCCGACCAGCGCACCATCGGCCGTCACCCCGACCGCCGCCCCGGCGACGCCCGCCCCGGCGACGCCGGCACCCACGCCCACGCCGAACGCCTGCGCCCCGGAGAACCTGGCCACCGTGGCCGCCGGCAGCCTCACGATCGGCGCCGACAACCCCGCCTATCCGCCCTACTTCGAGATCAGCGACTCGGCCACCCCGCCGTGGGAGCTCGGTGACCCGACGAACGGGAAGGGCTTCGAGTCCGCCGTCGCCTACGCCGTCGCCGACCGGCTCGGCTTCGCCGCCGACAAGGTGGCCTGGACGGTCGTCCCGTTCAACAACTCCTACGCCCCCGGCCCGAAGTCCTTCGACTTCTTCATCACCCAGGTCTCGGCGACGCCGGAGCGGGCCCAGACGGTCGACCTCTCCGACGGCTACTACTTCGTCAACCAGGCGGTCGTGGCGCCCAAGGACAGCCCGATCGCGTCTGTCACCTCGACGGCTGACCTCGCCCCGTTCAAGTTCGGGGCCCAGGTCGGGACGACGAGCTACCAGACGATCATCGACACGATCAAGCCGACCCAGGAGCCCTCCGTCTTCGACACGAACGACGCGGCGATCGAGGCCCTCAAGAACGGCCAGATCGACGCGCTCGTGGTGGACCTGCCGACGGCCTTCTACGTGACGGCCGTCCAGTTCGACAGCGGCGTGATCGTCGGGCAGTTCCCGGCACCGCCGGAAGGCGAGCACTTCAGCCTCGTCCTCGCGAAGGACAGTCCGCTCACGGTCTGCGTCAACCAGGCGCTCGCGGCGATGACAGCCGACGGGACGCTCGACGGAATCACGAAGACCTGGCTCTCCGACAAGGCGAACGCGCCGGTCTTCACCCCCTAGCGCCGCGCGCCCGCGACGCTCGTGAGCCTTTCCGGCGGCCCGCTGGACCCGGGTGACACGCTTCACCTGCGACCCGGCGGGTCGTGGACCGGCGGGTCGTCCCGGTCCGGCGACCGGGGTGCCCTCCGTTCCACGGCCATCGCCGCCGCGAGCACGGTCGTCTTCCTCTTCGTCGTCGGCTGGGTCGTGGTCAACGCACCCGGCTGGCCGGCGGTGCAAAAGTCCTTCCTCAACGGCCGGATCTTCGCGGAGACGTTCGGGTTCATCGACGGATCGTTCGTCTGGGAGCGCTCGATCCTCCGCTACGTCCTCGTCAACGTCGCCCTCTTCGCGATCGCCGAGTGCCTGATCCTTGTTCTCGGCCTTTTCCTGGCGGTCCTGCGGAGCCTGCCCGGGCCGGTCCTCTTCCCCTTCCGGGCGATCGCCATGGTCTACGCCGACGTCTTTCGTGCACTCCCCGGGATCCTGGTCATCTACATCCTCGGGTTCGGCATCCCCGGGCTCGGGATCGCGGGCGTGCCGATCGACCCCTTCTTCTTCGCCGTGGTCGCCCTCACCCTCATCTACTCGGCCTACGTGTCGGAGGTCTACCGGGCGGGGATCGACTCCGTCCATCCGAGCCAGGAGGCGGCCGCCCGATCCCTGGGGTTAAGCAAGTTCCAGGCGCTCCGTCACGTCGTCCTGCCGCAGGCCGTCCGGCGGGTCATCCCGCCGCTCCTCAACGACTTCATCGGTCTCCAGAAGGACACCGTCCTCGTCTCGTACATCGGGGTGGTGGAGATCTTCCGGCAATCGCAGATCAAGCAGGCGGCGACGTTCAACTTCACCCCCTACATGGCGACGGCGCTCGTGTTCATCCTCCTGACGATCCCCCTCGCGCGCCTGACGGACTTCCTGGTGGCCCGCGACCGGCGGCGCGCCGCAGCGAGCGCACGATGAGCGGCAGCCCGACTCCCGCCGCCCGCCCGCCCGACGCCCGCCCGCCCGCCCTCGTCGTCGAGGGGCTCCACAAGTCGTTCGGCCGGAACGAGGTCCTCCGGGGGATCGATCTCGCGGTCGCCGAGCACGAGGTGATCTGCCTGATCGGTGCCTCGGGGAGCGGCAAGTCCACCCTCCTGCGCTGCATCAACCTCCTCGAGCCGATCGACGCGGGCCGGATCGTGGTGGAGGGACAGGAGATCACCGCCCGCGGGGTGGACGTCAACCGGATCCGGCGGCGGATCGGGATCGTCTTCCAGGCCTTCAACCTCTTTCCCCACATGAGCGTGCTCGACAACGTCACCCTGGGGCCCCGCAAGGCGCTCCGCCTTCCCACCGCCGAGGCGGAAGGGCGCGGTCGGACCCTCCTCCGCCGGTTCGGCCTCGAGGAACGGGCCCTCGACTTCCCCGATCGCCTTTCGGGTGGCCAGCAGCAGCGGGTCGCGATCGTGCGGGCCCTGGCGATGGAGCCCGACCTGCTTCTCCTCGACGAGGTCACGAGCGCCCTCGACCCCGAGCTTGTCGCCGAGGTCCTCAACGTGATCCGTGAGCTCGCCGCGGGCGGGATGACGATGCTCATCGCGACCCACGAGATGGGCTTCGCCCGCGACATCGCGAGCCGGGTCTGCTTCCTCGACGCGGGCCGCATCCTCGAGGACGGGCCGCCCGGACAGATCTTCAGCGCCCCGCGGGAGGAGCGGACGCAGCAGTTCCTGCGCCGGATCGTCGAGGCAGGCCGCCTCGCGCCGCCGACGTCCTCCGGCTAGACCCCGGGACCCGCGGGCTCCGGCGGGTCGAACGGGGTGGGCTCGTGGAGGGTGAGCTCCCCGGCCAGGGCGAGACCGACCTCGGCCGTGGCGATCTGATTGCGACCGCGCCGCTTGGCCACGAAGCAGGCCCGGTCGGCCGCGAGGAGCATCTCCGCCGCCGTGGGTCCGTACTCGGGGAACGTGGCCACGCCGATCGAGGCGGAGATCCGGATCCCCGAGGTCCTGGTGCCCGCGCCGAGCGAGGCGACCGCCCCGCGGATCCGCTCGGCGAGGGCGATTGCCCCCGCGGCCTCGGTGGAGGGGCAGATGACGGCGAACTCGTCGCCGCCGTAGCGGAAGACACGATCGGCTTCGCCGCGGCAGGCGTGGCTGATCGTCGTCGCCACGGACCGGAGGAGGTCGTCGCCGGCCTGGTGGCCGAGCGTGTCGTTCACGGTCTTGAACTGGTCGAGGTCGAGCATCAGGAGCCCGAACCGGGTGCCCTTCTCCACGCTCCGGTCGAGCCACTCCCCGAAGGTTCCCTGGTTCAGGAGGCCGGTCAGGTCGTCGGTCTCCGCCTCGATCTCCTTCTGTCGGTACGCCTCGGCGTTGCGGATCGCGATCGAGACCTGGGCGGTGAAGAGCTGAACGAGCTCGAAGTCATCCTCGCCGAAGCGGTCCTCGCCGCCGAGGCGCTCGAGTGACAGGACCCCCCGGACGCCGTCCCGGCCGAGGAGCGGAACGGAGATGATGCTGCCCTCCACGTCGCCCGTGCCGGGGAACTGGTGGATCCGCGGATCGGCGAGCTCGTCGCGGACGAGCTGGGGGATGCCGTTCGCCAGGACCCAGGTGGCCAGCCCTTCCTCGCCGGGGCCCCACGGCTGGAGGTACTCGCTGGCGTGGATGCCCCGCGCCATCATCGGGGTGAGGCGCCCGGTCTCGGCGTCCACCCACTCGATCGAGATGTTGTCCCAGTGGACGATCGTCGTGAGGCGATCGGCCACCTCGCCGAGGATCCGCGGCAGGTCGAGCTTCTCGAGGATCGAGCCCGTGATCTCCAGGAGCGCGCGCTGGGCAGCGAGTCGCTGGGCGAGGCGGTCCGACTGCTCGCGGAGGAGCTCGGTCGAGGCGGCGTTCGCCATCGCCTGGGCCGCCAGGCTCGCGTAGATCACGAGGAGGCGGAGGTCGTCGTCGCTGAACTGGCGCAGGCCGAGCTTGGAGAGGACGATGATCCCGAGGACGGCGTCCTCAAAGATGAGTGGCGCGAGGAGCATCGACTCGTCGAGATCGTCGGTCCCCGGGATCGTCATCGCCCGCGGATCGTGGGCGGCGTCCGGCAGGTTCTCCGGGACCCGGTGCTCGGCGACCCAGCCGGTGAT
>JBBSAS010000070.1:0-7881 GCA_038252055.1 Candidatus Limnocylindrales bacterium | reverse complement strand
GGCGAGCCGTCGATCGGGGCGACGATCACCATCTCGCAGGTCGGGCCGATCGTGTCGCAGCTCGCGGCGCCGTCGGTCGGCTGCGTGGTCACCTCGGCGCCGACGCCGGAGAACTCGCCGCCGATCGACTCGCGCGACCGCCGGAGCTCCTCGGGGGTCATGTACGAGGAGTACGGGTCGTCGAGGGCGCCGATCATCCCGTCGATCGCCCCCTGGACAAGCTTCTCGCGGTCGACCGGGCCGACGAAGCCCTCGGTGATCGAGCGGTAGGTGTCCCAGAAGGGCGCGAAGAGCTCCGCGTCCGAGGGCGGCGTTCCCGGTGTGCTCGCGATCCGGGCCCCGAGGGAGAGACCCGAGAGGAAGAGCGCGGCCCCGGCGAGGACGGCCACGATCGCGATGGCGATCCGGAGCGGGCGTGCCTCGCGCCGGGTCGGCCGGGCCGGTTCGGGGGTTCCCCCGGCCGCGGGCGCCGTCGCCTCGGCCGTCGCACCGGCCGCGGGCGCCGCGGCCTTGGCCGTCGCCTCGAGCACCGCACCGGGCGTTGGCTCGGGCGTCGTCGCGTCCGGGGGCGACTGATCGTGGAGCTCGGTCATCGGGTTCGCCGGTCAGGGGCGCGACGCGGCGCCGGGGCCGAAGCGTACATCGTCGTCGCCGTCCTATCCCGCGAGGTAGCTGCGCACCGAGAGCCACGAGCCGACGACGCCCACCCCGAACCCCGTCCCGATCACGAGGACCACCACCTCGCGAGCGGTCGAGCCGAGCTCGAGGGGAAGGACCTGGAAGAAGCCGTACATGAGGTCGCCGAGCGGCGGCGCCACGATCGCCAGGACGCCGAGGGACAGGAAGGAGCCGATGAGGCCCACGATCGCGCCCTCGAAGATGAAGGGCCAGCGGATGAACGCGTCGGAGGCGCCGACGAGCCGCATGATCTCGATCTCCTCCCGCCGGGCGACCACCGCGAGCCGGATCGTGTTCACGATGATAAAGAGGACGACGAAGCCGACGAGGACGAGGATCGCGATCCCGCCCGTTCGTAGCACGTTCGTGACCGATGTGAGGCGGTCGATCAACTGCTGGACCTCGACGACGTCGTCCACGACCTCCTGGCGCGAGGAGAGGAGCTCGACGACCGGGGCATACGCGCGCGGGTCCACGAGCCGGATCTCGAGGCTCGCCGGCAGCGGGTTCCGGTCGAGGTAGCCGGTGAGGTCCACCTGGCCCCGCTCGCGAAGGCGCTCGCGGAAACGGGCCAGCGCCTCGTCCTTCGAGACGAAGCGAACCGACCGGACCTGGTCGAGTGCTGCGACGTCGGCTGCGAGGGCCTGCGACTGGACCACGAGGACCGCGTCGGCGCCGGGAGCATCGCGGAGGTCGGCGACGATCTCGACCTTCTCCTCGACATAGGCGACGCCGGCGACGAGGCCGGCCTGCAGGAGCCAGAAGCCGGCGAGGAGCAGGAGCATCAGGACCATCGTCGCCGTCGCGGCCAGGCTCATGAGGGCGTTCCGGCGGATCCCCTGCAGGGCGCGCCCGATGCTGAACGCGAGGAACCGGGGGAAGGCGAGGATCGTGCTCACGGTCGGTCGCTCAATCCTCGCGGTGGTAGCCGCCGACGCCGTCGCGGACGATCCGCCCCTCCTCGAGCGCGACGACGCGCCGGCGGAGCGAGGTCACCACCTCGGCGTTGTGGGTGGCCATGAGGACCGTGACCCCGAGCTCGTTGATCCGCAGGAGGAGCTGGATGATCTCCCAGGAGATCAGGGGGTCGAGGTTGCCGGTCGGCTCGTCGGCGATGATCAGGCGCGGCTCGTGGACGAGCGCCCGGGCGATCGCCGTCCGTTGCTGCTCCCCGCCGGAGAGCGTCGTCGGGAGCTGATCGGCCTGGGCGGCGAGGCCGACGACGGCAAGGGCCTGGTCGACGGCGGGCCGGATCCGCCGCCGCGGCGTCCCCGTCACTTCGAGGGCGAAGGCGACGTTCTCGCGGACCGACCGCGCCGGGAGGAGCTTGAAGTCCTGGAAGACGATCCCGATCCGCCGCCGCAGCGCGGGGACGGTTCGCCGGGAGACCCGGGCGAGGTCACGCCCGTCCACGATGACTTCGCCGGCAGTGGCGAGCTCGTCCCGGATGAGCAGCTTCAGGACCGTGGACTTGCCGGCCCCGGAAGGTCCCACGAGAAAGACGAACTCGCCCTCGTCGAGCACCAGGTCCACGTCGCGCAGGGCGGCCTTGCCGTTCGGGTACGTCTTGCCGACCCCGCGGAGGACCACGACGGGGTGCCCGGCCGGACCGGCTGCAGGGCCGGGCTCCGAACCGGGGGCGGGCGCAGCCGGCGGGTGCAGGAGGGTGCTCGTCACGATCGCGGCGAGGCTACCACCGCCGGGGGGATCCGTCCGGTTCGTGTCGTCCGTCCGGGGCCCCCGGCGCCGCGGCAGCGTGGCGAGGTCAGTCGGGCTCCGGCGCGCCGGCGATCGGCGTCCCCGTGGCCGCCCGTTCGAGCTCGGCCTGCATGAAGGCGTCGAGGTCGCCGTCGAGGACCGCCGCCGTGTTCGACGTCTCCTGGTCCGTCCGGTGGTCCTTCACCATCTGGTAGGGGTGGAGGACGTAGCTCCGGATCTGGTTGCCCCAGCCGGCCTCCACGTGCTCGCCCTTGAGGCGCCGGATCTCCGCCTCCTTCTCCTCGAGGGCGCGCTCAAGGAGTCGGGCCTTGAGGACCTTGATCGCCATCTCGCGGTTCTGGGTCTGGGAGCGCTCGTTCTGGCTCTGGGCGACGATCCCGGTCGGCAGGTGGGTAAGGCGGACCGCCGAATCGGTCTTGTTGACGTGCTGGCCCCCCGCGCCCTGGCTCCGGAAGGTGTCGACCCGGATCTCGTCCCAGTCGAGCTCGATCGCCACGTCATCGTCCACCTGGGGGAGGACCTCGACGAGGGCGAACGTCGTCTGCCGCCGCTTCTGGCCGTCGTACGGGCTGATCCGGACGAGCCGGTGGACGCCGCGCTCGGCGCAGAGCCAGCCGTAGGCCCGCCGCCCGTCCACCGCCACCGTCACGCTCTTGAGGCCGGTCTGCTCGCCCTCGGTCTGGTCCACGATCTCGGTCTTGAAGCGGTGGCGCTCGGCCCAGCGGAGGTACATCCGGAGCAGCATCTCGGCCCAGTCGGTGGCCTCCGTGCCGCCGGCCCCGGCACTGATCGAGATGAGCGCCGCGCCGTCGTCGTACTCGCCGGAGAAGAGGAGCGCCGTCCGCTCCAGCTCGTAGGCCGCCCGCAGCGTTTCCGCGTCCCGGCCGATCTCCTCGAGCATCTCGGCGTCGCCGGCCGCCTCGGCGAGGTCGTACAGCTCGTCGAGGCTCGTGGCCCGTCCCTCGATGTCCCGCCAGAGCTCGATCTCGGTGCGCAGGCCGTCGGCCTCGCGGAGGATGCGCTGGGCGGCCCGCTGGTCGTCCCAGAAGTCGGGCGCGGAGGTCAGGCCGTCGAGCTCGGCGAGGCGCTCTTCGCGGGTCGCGAGGTCAAAGACGCCCCGAGGTCGCGTGGATCCGCTCGGCGAGGTCGCGAACGTCGGCCCGATCCACCTAGATCCGGCCTCGTGCGTCCTGGAGCAGGATCGGCCGCAGCTCGATCAGCCGCAGGGCTGTCTTGCTCCGGGCGACGACGGGGTTCACGCAGGGACAGTAGCCGTTGTGGGCGCACACACCGCAGTTGCCGTCACAGTCCAGGGCAGCCGCGTAGCTGCAGGACCGGCAATCGCGCTCGCACGCGATGAGATCCACGAAGCCAGCGTCGTCGACCTGCTTCACCGTTTCCTCGTTCCGACCGAATTCGGCATGCGCCATAACGGCGGCCCGCCGGGGGCCACCGGATGCGCTCGCCGCGTGCGTGTGCAGCATCGAGGTGGAGTATACGGGGCGAATCCGGAACGGCCAAGAGGGATGTTTTCAGTCACGGCGCGCCGGCAGCGCGCGGTGAGGGGGCCGCCGACCGAGCCGCCGACCGAGCCGCCGATCGATCAGGACCCGTCGGCCGGCGAAGCGCCCCCGGCCCCCTGGGTCGGCAGCGGCCGTCCCAGGAGCCCGTACCAGGCCAGGGCGCCCAGCTCGTGGACGATCGCGTCGATCCGCCGCCCCAGGGTCGCATCGGTGGGCGAGTTCGCGGCCGGCGAGCCGTACGCCTCGATCCCGAGATCCCTCGCCATCCGGATGACCCGGAGCATGTGGGTTGGGTCGGAGACGAAGATCGCCGGCCCGGCACCCTGTTCGTCGAGGATCACGGCCACGGCCTCGATCGACTCGAGCGTGGAGCGCCCCCGATCCTCCATGAGAATCGCCTCGGCGGGCACGCCCTGGGAGATCGCGTAGTCGCGGGCGGTCGCCGCCTCCGTGGTGCGGTCGCCCTCCCGGCCGCCGCCGGTCGTGATGAGGAGCGGGGCCCGGCCCTCGTGCCAGAGCGTGATCGCGTGGTCGAGGCGGGCCTGGAAGACCGGTGACGGGCGGCCGTCGTACTGGGCAGCGCCGAGAACCACGATCGCATCCGCCGTGCCCACGGTGCTCGCCTCGTCGATGTTCCCGCGCTGCACGATGCGGAACGTCGCGTAGGCGGTCACGCCGATGACCCCGACGACCCCGGCGAGGACCACGACCGCGAGCGTCCGGCCCACCGAGGGCCGGTCGACCCGGCTCACCGGCCGTGGCACTTCTTGTACTTGAGGCCCGAACCGCAGTAGCAGGGGTCGTTCCGCCCGAGCTTCGCCCCGGGGCCGCTCCCCGCCGCCGTCGGCGGCGCGACCGCGCGGTCGCCGACCTGCTCCTGCATCGCCCGGACGGCGGGCCCGGTCGGGATTCCCCGTGCCACGGGCTCGGATCGGCCGGCGGGCCCGCGCCCAGCCGTCCCGCGTCCGCGCCCCGCCGCCGCGCGTCCGTCCGCCTGGGCCGGCGATGCGGAGGCCGGCGTCCCGGGCCGGGCGCCTCCGCCACCGGTCGACGAGGCTCCGGCCCCAAGGGCACGGGCGCCCGCCGCGAGGTCGGCCGCGAGGCGCGCCTCGTCGGGCGACGGCTCGGTCGGCTGCCTCGTCACCTGGACGCGGAAGATCGTCGTCGCGACCTGGTGGCGGATGAGGGCCTGGAGCTGGTCGTAGAGGTTGAAGGCTTCGCGCTTGAACTCGTTGAGCGGGTCCTGCTGGGCGTAGCCGCGGAGGCCGATGCCGCGCCGCATGTCGTCGATCTCGGTGAGGTGCTCCACCCAGAGGGAGTCGATCGTCCGGAGGAGGACGAGCCGCTCGACCATCGCCCAGTCGGCCTCGCCGACCTCGGCCTCCTTCTCCACGAGGCGGGCATCCGCGAGCTCCCGGAGGTGCGTCTCGAGAGCGTCGCGCGAGCCGGCCTCCCAGAGGTCGTCCTCGGCGGTCCCCGGGCCGTCGAGGCCCATCGCCCGGAGCGCGGCGCTGAGCCCCTCGAGGCCCCACTCCTCGGGGTGGTCATCGCTGCAGAACTGGTCGAGCAGGGCCGCGACCTCCTCGTCCACGAAGGCCCGGATCGTCTCCGTCAGATCCTCGTTGTTGAGGACCTTGTCGCGCTCTGCGTAGACGGTCTCGCGCTGCTTGTTGATGACGTCGTCGTACTCGACGACCCGCTTGCGAAGGTCGAAGTTGAAGCCTTCGACACGGCTCTGGGCGCTCTCGATCGTCTTGCTCACGAGGCGCGATTCGATCGCCACGTCGTCCTCGAGCCCGAGGCGCTCCATGAGCCCGGCGACGCGCTCCGAGGCGAACCGCTTCATGAGGTCGTCTTCGAGCGAGAGGTAGAAGCGCGAGGAGCCCGGGTCGCCCTGGCGGCCGGCGCGGCCGCGCAGCTGGTTGTCGATCCGGCGGCTCTCGTGACGCTCGGTGCCCACGATGTGGAGGCCGCCGGCGGCCACGACCTCCCCGTGCTCGGCGTCGCAGCGCGTCTTTGCCTCGCGGAAGACCTCGTCGTACGTCGCCCTGTCCACCTCGGCCGGGTTGATCCCGCGCTGGTGGAGCATGTCGGAGGCGAGGCCGGCGGGATCGCCGCCGAGCTTGATGTCCGTGCCGCGCCCGGCCATGTTCGTGGCGATCGTCACCGCCCCGCTGCGCCCGGCCTGGGCGACGACGCCGGCCTCCTTCTCGTGGAACTTCGCGTTCAGGACCTCGTGCCGGATCCCGCGTTGGCGGAGCATCTCGCCGAGGATCTCCGACTTCTCGACCGAGACGGTGCCGACGAGGACGGGCCGCCCGGCCGAGGTCATCTCCTCGATCTCGTCGATCAGCGCGGTGAACTTGCCGTTCTCGTTCCGGAAAACGAGGTCCGCGTCGTCGTCGCGAATCATCGGCTGGTTCGTGGGGATCGCGACGACCTCGAGCTTGTAGATCTTGTGGAACTCCTCGCCCTCGGTCATCGCCGTGCCGGTCATGCCGGCCAGCTTGTCGTAGAGGCGGAAGTAGTTCTGGAACGTGATCGTGGCCAGGGTCACGGACTCGCGCTGGACGCGCAGCCCCTCCTTCGCCTCGATCGCCTGGTGGAGGCCCTCGCTCCAGCGGCGGCCCGGCATCTGGCGGCCGGTGAACTCGTCCACGATGACGATCTCGCCATCCTTGACGAGGTAGTCCTTGTCGCGGCGGTAGAGGGCGTGGGCCCGCAGGGCCTGCTCGAAATGGCGGGCCAGGCGCGGATCGGCATCGTAGAGGTTCTGGACCCCGACGAGCCGCTCCATCTTCGCGACGCCCTCCTCGGTGGGCGAGACGGCCTTGTCCTTGAGGTCGACGAAGTAGTCGCCACCCTCTTCGGCGCCCTCGGGGCGGGCCTCGAGCTTCGGGACGAGGCGGGCGAAGGTGTAGTAGAGGTCGCCCGACTCCTCGGCCTGGCCGCTGATGATGAGCGGGGTCCGGGCCTCGTCGATGAGGATGTTGTCCACCTCGTCGACGATCGCGAAGGAACGCTCCCGCTGGACCCGCTGGTCGAGCTCGGTGACCATGTTGTCGCGGAGGTAGTCGAAGCCGTACTCGTTGTTCGTCCCGTACGTGATGTCGGCGGCGTACGCCTCGCGGCGGGTGACGGGGCGAAGGTTGATCAGCCGCTCGTCGGTGGTCGGGTAGCCGGGCTCGAAGACGTAGGCGATGTCGTGGACGATCACGCCGACCGAGAGGCCGAGGAAGTGGTAGACCGGCCCCATCCACTGGGCGTCGCGCCGGGCGAGGTAGTCGTTGACCGTCACGAGGTGGACGCCCCGGCCGGTGAGCCCGTCGAGGGCGGCGGCGAGGGTCGGGACGAGGGTCTTGCCCTCGCCCGTCTTCATCTCGGCGATCTTGCCCTGGTGGAGGACGACGCCGCCGATCAGCTGGACGTCGAAATGGCGCATCCCCAGGGTCCGTCGCATCGCCTCGCGGGCGCAGGCGAACACCTCGGGGAGGGCCGCGTCCATCGCCGCCTGGAGCTGCGCGTTCTCGCGCGTCCGGCGGGCCTTCTCCATGTCGCGACGGCGCTCGAGATCGGGCTGCTCGAGCTCGTCCTGGGCCGGGCCGAAGCCGGCCTGGATCTCGGCGAGCTCGGCCCGGATCTCATCGACGCGCGCGCGGATCTCCGCGTCGGTCTCCGCCTGCAGCTCCTCCTCGAACGCGCTGGCGGCGTCGACGTGGGGCTGAAGGCGCTTGATCTCGCGCTCGTTGGAATCGACGAAGTGGGAAAGGAACCCCATCACCATGGCCGGGCCAGTATAGGGGCGGGTCCTTCCGCGGGCCGTACGCGGCTCAGCCGGTCCGGCGACGGCCCCGGCCCGCATCCCGTCGCGGCCGCCTGCCGGGCGCGTCCCCGGATCGCATCAGGTCGGCCCCCCCGGGGGCGCGGTTCATCGCCTTGAGCGATGCCGGGAGGGGTCTCC
>JBBSAS010000069.1:0-7897 GCA_038252055.1 Candidatus Limnocylindrales bacterium | reverse complement strand
CCGACGTACCGGGCGCGGCTCGGGGTGGAACGCGCGCGGCGCCTCCTCCCGTTCTCGGGTTTCCTCCGCGCGGGCGTCCCGGTGGCCTTCTCGAGCGATCGGCCGGTCGTCCCCGGGGCACCCCTCGACGGGATCCGCGCCGCCCTGCGCCATGATCCCGACCTCGCGGTCGCCGAGGCGCTCCACGCCTGGACCGCGGCGGGCGCTGCCGTCCTCGGCGACGACGAGGCCGGGCAGCTGGAGGTGGGCCGCCGCACGGACCTCGTGATCCTCTCGGGCGATCCGACGGCGATCCCCGCCGCCGCATGGGCAGAGGGGAGCGACGGGATCCAGGCGACAGCAACGATCGCCGCCGGCAGGCTCGTCCACGGAGACCTGGAGGGCGGCTCGACGTGACCCTCGACGTCCTCGGCACCATGGTCTTCGACTTCGACCCCGTGCTGCGCTTCGGGGATCTGGCCGTCCGCTGGGAGACCCTCGGGATCGCCGGAGCCGCCCTCGTCGGCCTCGTGGTGGCCGCCCTCGTGGCCGGGCGGACCCCGGCGGGGGACTGGCTCATCGGGGAGGCGGAGGAGGCGCTCGCGTCGGTCCCCAACGGCCAGCCAGCGGAGGAATTCGACCGACCCTGGCACCTTCGCCGCGACGACCTCCTCTTCATCGCCCTGGGCGTCGTTCCCGGGGCGATCGTCCTGGGCCGCGTGGGGCACGGGCTGCTCCACGCCGACTTCTACGCCGGCGACTGGCGGGCGCTCCTCGATCCGGCAACGGGGAGCCTGGAGCTGACCCTCGGCGTCGTGGGCGGCACGCTCACGGCGATCTACGTGGCGGCGCTCCTCGATGCCCCGGTGGGCCGCTGGCTTCACGCGGGGATCGGGCCCCTCCTGCTCGTCCTCGGGTTCGGCGTCGCGGCGCGAGCGCTCGGCGGATCCGGGCAGGGAACCGCGAGCGGCCTCACCTGGGCCACGGCCTACCTCCCGCCGGGCCCCTGGGGGAGCGCCGCGGCCGAGATCCCGGCTCACCCGGCCCAGCTGTACGAGGCCCTGATGACGGGACTCGTCCTCCTGGTCATGGCGTTCCTGGCGCGATTCACGGCGCTGAGGCGGGCGGACGGCCGACTGTTCGGGATCGGGATCGGCCTCTGGGCGCTCGGCCGCGCCGTCGTGGCCGCGACCTGGCGAGACCCGGACGTCGCCTGGATCCTCAACGCGGAGCAGCTCATCGCCCTCGCCGTCGCCGCCGTTGCGCTGGGGGCCACGGTCGCGGCGAGCGCCATGCGGGCGAGGAATCGCCCCGGGACCGCGGAGCTGCCGATCATCCCCTGATTGCCGGTCGGGCGATCCGGCCGGGCTCTCTCGCCGCTCGAAGGCCAGCCGCCCACCTGACGCGGTCACCTGCCGCCACGCCTTGACGGTGTCAGACCGTCGGCGCACGATCGACGGGTGCTCGTCCGCCGAGGGATCCTCGTTCTGGCGGTCGTCGCTGCGGTGGCGACCGGGTGCGCCGCCCCCACGCCGACGACTGATCTCGCGCATGCGCCGTCGCCCACGACCGTCCCGTTGAGCATTTCGAACGGGACCTCCATCGCGGTCACCCTCGTCGTCAACGGGATCGTCGTCAGGACCATAGCTCCCGGTGGGTTCGAGGATCCCGTCGCCGGGCCGCTGCCCCCGTTGCCGTGGTCCGTGGAGACGCGCTCGCCGTCGGGACGCGTCCTCTCGCGGCTCACCGTCCGTGCCGGCGATGTCGTTTCCACCACCCCCGACGCGAGCGGCCACAGCAGCTCGCGAGGCGACGCCGCCCGGGTGGACCTCTCCTGCGGGCGCCTCGATGTCTGGGCGGGGCACCCGATGCTCGGGCCGGCTCCCGGCCCCGGAACGCCGGGCGACTGCGACTGACCGACGGTCGATCGGGCGGTCCGGCGCCTGGCAATGCCACCCCGCCTCGGCGGCGATCTCGGCACCGTCGTGGCCGGCTGGCGGCCCCGCCCTTCCGTCGACTCAGGGGCCGACCGCGGTCCCGAACCACGACCTCGAGCTGCTGCTGAAGAGGACCCCGTCGCGCACCAGGAAGCCCCCCGCGGTGTCGTCCGCTTCGAGCCCCGCGGTACCGGGGCCGGAGAGGGCAAGCTTCGTCCAGTGGCTGCCGTCCGTGGAAACCCAGTATTCCGTCGGCCCGACGGCATTCCCCTGGGTGCCCGACCGGTGGAAGCGCGATCGGTCGGCGACCGCGGCGGATCCGGCGTGTCGGGGCGGTCGGACGGCCGGTGCGAGGCCGGGCTACCGAGGGGCTGTGGCGACCTGCGTAGGCGCCGGCCGGTTCGCGATGGCCCGCCCGCAGACGACCAGAGTGGCGACGAGGAGCCCGACCGTGAACAGGTGGAACGTCGGCGTTCCCTGGTCCAGGAGGATCAGGGCGGTGAACGCGACGGTCGCCACGATCGCCGGAAGGATGTGTCGCTCGGGCACCGGCCACAGCGCCGCGAGGGCCACGAGGATGAGCACGCAGTCCTGGGCGAAGAGGTTCGGGTTCACCAGGAGCGTGACCGCGATCCCGGCGGCCAGCATCGCGCGGGCGTCCGGCGACGCGAAACCCGGGGGTCGGCGACGCACGGCAAGGGCGTAGAGGAGGACCAGGCCGGCCGCTGCGGCGAGCCAGAGCGCGTCCACCAGGCCCACCGCGCCCTGCCCAAGGTATCCCACGAACAGGCCGTTGAGCCCCTCGGTCGTGGCCAGGTTCCCGCGCCATGTCGTCGCCTGTACGGCACCCGCCCCGGCGAAGTGGCTGGTCACGACCTCCGCCAGGTAGGGCACGTATTGCTCGTACGGGGCGATCCCCGTGAACGGGAGGCTCAGCACGACGAGGGCCATCCCGCCGATCCCCGCGGCGGCCACGGCCCGCCACCGCCGGGCGAGGACGAGGGCCAGCAGGGGAAGAACCACCAGCTGGGGCTTGAGCCAGAACGGGACCAGGGCGAGGCCCACGAGCGTCCACCGGCCCTGCCGGGCGGCCCCGAGCGCACCGATACCGGCGCCCAGCAGGAGGATCGACCACTGGCTTTCGGCGAGGCTGTGGTAGGCAGGGAACGCGGAAACGACGAGGGCGATCCCGAGCAGGCGATCGCGGCCGGACAGGGGGCGGGCGATCCACGCCGCGGTGACGAGGAGGATGGCCAGACTGAGGACCGCCCAGAGCGCCCGCGCCGTCTCGGGAGACAGCGCCGCGAGCGGCGCGAAGGCGACCGCCGCGAAGGGCGGGTTGATGAACGGCATGTAGCCGTTGACCCCGACCGGCTCCGGGATGATCGTTCGCTGGATCGCGGTCACGGCCGCTGGGTCGTAGAGGCCGGCCGCGTTGCCTTCGAGGATGAGCCGTCCGGCGGCGTAGAAGGCGAGGAAGTCATGGTGCGTGCTCTCGAGCACGGGCGCGGCGAGCTCGGCCAGCAGGGCGACCGCCAGGACGGCGCCGAGCCCGAGGACGGGGATCGCGAGCAGGCGGACCGACGCCCCCGTGCGCACGGAGGGCCAGGTGGGCGCGTGGCCGGCCGGGTCAGTCGCGGCGGCCGGTCCCGAACTGGCGGTCGCCGGCGTCGCCGAGGCCGGGCAGGATGTAGCCACGGTCGTTGAGGCGGCGATCGAGGGCGGCGCAGTGGATCGTGACATCCGGGTGGGCCGCGCTGACCGCGGCCACGCCCTCGGGCGCAGCGATCAGGTTGATGAGCTTGATCCGGGTGGCGCCCCAGCGCTTGAGGACGTCGATCGCCGCGGTCGCCGAACCGCCCGTCGCGAGCATCGGGTCGAGGATGAGCGAGAGGTCCACGCTCGCGGAGTCCGGGAGCTTGTTGTAGTACTCGACCGGGCGCAGCGTCCGCTCGTCGCGGAAGAGCCCCAGGTGCCAAACCTGCGCGGTGGGCATCAGCTCGAGCATCGCGTCCACCATCCCGAGGCCGGCTCGCAGGATCGGGACGAGACCGATCCGGTCGGCCAGCTCGTGGGCGTCGATCTCCTCGAGTGGCGTTCGGACGCGGACGGGTCGGAGGCGGGCATCGGCAAGGGCCTCGTAGCCGAGGAGCCACGACAGCTCCCGGACGACCTCGCGGAACTTCTTCGGATCGGTCTGCTCGTCGCGGAGGATCGCGAGCTTGTGGAGGACGGCCGGGTGCCGCGAGACGTGGAGGGAGGGGACGGGGCTGCTGTCGGACACGGGCGCGCACCTCGGGCATTGGGCGACGGGTCGGCGCGGCCGGCGCTCCCGGACGGGGAGCCTCGGACCGCACCGATCCTAGCACCGGGCCCCGGCGCGCCGCTGGCCGGCAGGGTCCGTCGCGGTAGCGTGAAGGTGCGTCGCGGCGGCGGTCGGAGCGCGCTATCCTCGGGCCACCATGCCGCCCACGAGCCGAACCCTGCGCCGCGCCGGTACCCCTGCGGGCTCGACACGAGGGTCGCGGAAGGCGCCGCCGGTCCTCGCCCGCCAGGTCCGGGGCGAGATCGTCGAGAGCGTCCATCGTGGCCATGTCGTTCGGGTGGACGCCGCCGGTCGGGTCACCCATGTCGCCGGTGACCCCGAGGTCGAGGTCACCCTGCGATCGGCCGTCAAGCCCTTCTCGCTGCTTGCCCTGGCCGAAGCCGGCGGTTTCCGGGAGTATGGCCTCACCGGCCCCGAGATCGCCCTCATGGCCAGCTCTCATGCCGGCGAGGACCTGCACGTCCGCACGCTTCAGGCCGTCTTCCGGCGCTCGGGGTTGAGCCAGGGGCTGCTCGCCTGCGGGGTCGCCGGTGCCCCCCTCGACGCGCTGACCTTCGCCCGCCTGGCGCGCGACGGCGAGAAGGCGGGCCCGCTGCGCCACATGTGCTCCGGCTACCACGCCGCGATGCTCCTCCTCGCCCGCCTCGGAGACTGGACGCTCGAGGACTACTGGCACCCCGGTCATCCGGCACAGGTCGCGGTCCGGGACGTGGTGGCCCGGGTCTTCCAGGTCACGCCGGACGCCCTCCGGACCGCGGTGGACGGCTGCGGGGTGGAGACGTTCGCGTTCCCGCTCGTGTCGGTCGCCCGTGCGTATGCGCTCCTGGCCGACCCGGAGGCTGCCCCGGCCGGCGATCCTCGGCGGGCGCTTGCGCCGCACCTCCGGGCGGTCCGTGACGCCATGGTCGCCCATCCCGAGATGGTGGGCGGGACGCGCGAGCGTCTCGACACCTCGCTCGCGAAGGCCGTTCCCGGGCGGCTCGTGGCCAAGGGCGGCGCGGAGGGGCTCCGGGGGATCGCGATCCTCCCCGACGCGGTCGCCGGGATCCCCGCCACGGCGATGGCGATCAAGATCGAGGACGGCAGCGGGACGGAGCGGGCAGGCTGGGCGGTGACGGTCGAGGCGCTCCGACTCGCTGGCGTCCTCGAGGGTCAGGCGCTCCGGATCCTCGGCCGGTACCACCGGCCCGCGGAGCTCGATCCGCGAGGCCGGATCGCGGCCGAGACGATCGCCGCGTTTGACCTGGTCCCGGTCGGAGAGCTTCTCGGCTGATCGCGCGGGCGGGGGTCCCATCCGGCGCCCTCCGGTCAACTGCGCTGTACGCCGCGGGCCGGCCCGTGCCGCGCCATCCCGCGGCAGACGAGCCTGCCCGAGGTCCCGCGGGGAGTACGATCCCGTCATGAGCCGCCCGGCCCCGTCTGACCTCTCGAACGCCGCCCAGGAGTACCTTCTCGCCCTCCGGGTCGGCGCCGGCGACGGCTCCCGGGTCACCGCGGCCCACGTGGCCCGGCAGGTCGGGGTGACCACCCAGGCGGCGAGCGAGATGGTTCGCCGCCTCGCCGCGGACGGCCTCGTGGTGCAGGCGGCGGGACGCGAGCTGGCTCTGACGCCCGCCGGCCGGGCCGCGGCCGACACGATCTTCCGCCGCCATGCCCTCGCCGAGTGGCTCCTCACCACGATGATCGGCCTCGGTTGGGCCGAGTCGGACACGGAGGCGGCGCGGCTCCAGGGCGCCATCTCGCCCCGGGTCGAGGCCCGGCTCGACGAGCTGTTCGGGCACCCGGAAACCTGCCCGCACGGGAACCCGATCGACCTCGCGGCTCTCGAGCGCCGCCCGACGGGGATCCATCTCGCGGACCTCGAGGCGGGCGAGCATGCGACGATCTATCGGATCACGGAGGCTGCCGAGCGGGATCCGGTCCTCCTCTCCTACCTCGAGGCCCGCGCGCTCACCCCGGGCGCCGCGGTGACGATCCTCGCCCGGTCCGAGTCGCTCGACGCGATCACCCTCGACGGGCCGATCGGGCGGGTGACCCTCGGGCTCCGGCCGGCGCGCCTCATCCACGCGCTGCGCGGCGATGCCGACCCGGGGCTCTTCCACCGCGTGCCGGAGCGCGTCCGCCGGTCCTGACCGGCCCTGCCGATGACCACGCCCGGACGCTCATACAATCGGCCCATGTCCGACATCCGCGTCCGCATCGCCCCCAGCCCCACCGGCCCGCTCCACATCGGGACCGCGCGCACGGCGCTCTTCAACTACCTCGTCGCCCGGCACCTGGGAGGTACCTTCGTCGTTCGCCTCGAAGACACCGACCAGGCCCGCTCCACCGCGGCGTTCGAGCGCGACATCCTCGAGCAACTCCACTGGCTGGGCCTCGAGTGGGACGAGGGTCCCGCGGCGGGCGGGCTCGCCGAGCGTGGGTCGTTCGGCCCGTATCGCCAGATGGAGCGCCTGCCCCGGTACGCGGAGGCGGCCGCGCGGCTCCTCGCGGAGGACCGAGCCTACCCCTGCTACTGCACGCCCGAGAAGCTCGAGGCAGACCGGCGAGCCCAGGAGGTCGCGAAGCTCCCGCCCCGCTACATGGGCCGGTGCGCGGCGCTGACCGCAGGCGAGCGGGCCACCCGCGAGGCCGAGGGTCGCCGGCCGGTCATCCGCTTCCGGATCGAGCCCGGCGTCGTCGCCTTCGACGACCTCGTCCGGGGCCGGGTCGAGATCGACGCCAGCGCCCTCGGTGGCGACCTGGTCATCGTCCGCGCCGACGGGACCCCGCTCTACCACTTCACGGTGGTCGTGGACGACGCGGCCATGGGGATCACCCACGTCATCCGCGGCGAGGACCACCTCTCCAACACGCCGAAGCACATCCTGCTCTTCCGGGCCCTCGGTCATGCCGAGCCGGTCTTCGCCCACCTGCCCCTCATCCTCAACCCCGACCGGACGAAGATGAGCAAGCGAAAGAGCCAGACGGCGGTCTCCGACTACGTCGCCGAGGGGTTCGTCCGCGAGGCGCTCGTCAACTACCTCGCCTTCCTTGGCTGGTCGCCGGGAACCGAGGAGGACGTCCTCTCGCTCGACGAGATCGTCGCCCGCTTCGACCTGTCCGCCGTCCAGAAGGGTGGCGCGATCTTCGACCGGGCCCGACTCGAGTGGCTCAACGGCCAGTGGATCCGGCGCCTCGACGACGACGACCTGCTCGACCGGCTGGCCCCGTTCCTCGAGGCCGATCACGTGCTCGGGCGCATCGATCGCGTGCCGGAGCGCGAGGAGGTCCGGGCCCTCCTGCCGCTCGTGCGCGAGCGCCTGCCCGTGCTCGGTGCGATCGGCGAGCTGGTCGGCTTCGTGTTCCGCGACGCGATCGCACTCGACCCGAGCCTCCTCGTTCCGAAGCGCTGGGACCGGGACACAACACGGGCCGGCCTGGCGGCCGCGAGCCGGGCGGTCGAGGCGGCCGGGAGCGAGGGGTTCACCGTCGAGTGGCTCGAGGCCGGGCTGCGGGAGGTCGCCGAGACAAACGGCTGGAAGGCCGGCGACCTCTTCATGGCGATCCGCGTCGCCCTGACCGGGAAGACCGCCACGCCGCCGCTCTTCGAGTCGATGGTCGCCCTCGGCCGGGAGCGTGTCCTCGGGCGGCTCAGGGCCGCGATCGACGTGCT
>JBBSAS010000068.1:0-7915 GCA_038252055.1 Candidatus Limnocylindrales bacterium | reverse complement strand
GTCGGCAAGAACGTCCCGACGTCGCGGGACGAGCTGGTCAAGGTCCTCCTGGCCGAGACCGACGGCGAGGACGCGGTGCAGATCGACCGCCGGGAGGGCGAGGCGTGAGCCCTCCCGAGGCCGCGGGCGCCACCACCTCGGGCGCCGTCACCGCCCAGGGCGGCGCGACCGCCCCGGGCATGGCCGCCCCGGGCGTGGCGGCCGGGCTGCCCGTCGAGCCGACGGCTGAGCACCCCTGGCACCACCGCCACCTCCTCGACGTGGACGGCCTCTCGGCCGCCGACATCGGGCTCGTCATGAAGACGACCGACGCGATGACGGAGGTCCTCTCCCGGCAGATCACGAAGGTGCCGGCTCTCCGCGGACGCAACGTCACGATCCTCTTCTACGAGGCCTCCACCCGGACCCGCGTCTCCTTCGAGGTCGCCGCCAAGAACCTCTCCGCGGACGTCGTGAACATCGCCGCGAGCGCCTCCTCGGTCACGAAGGGCGAGTCGCTCGTGGACACGATCCGCACGATCGAAGCGCTCGGCGCCGACATGATCGTCATGCGCCACGGGACGTCGGGCGCGCCCTACCTCGCCGCGGAGGTCTTCTCGGGGAGCGTTCTCAACGGCGGCGACGGCTGGCACGCCCATCCGAGCCAGGCCCTGCTCGACCTCTACACGATGCGAGCCCACCTCGGCGACGTGCGCGGGAAGAAGGTCGTCATCCTCGGCGACGTCCTCCACAGCCGGGTCGCGCGGAGCAACATCTGGACGCTCACCGCGATGGGCGCCGACCTCTGGATCTGCGGCCCGACCACGATTCTGCGCGGCTTCGACGCCTGGGCGGCCCGCTGGGCGAACGGCCACGGGCCGAACGGCCACGGCGGCTTCACCGTGACGTCCGACCTCGCCGCCGCCCTCGCCGACGCGGACGTCGTCATGGCGCTCCGGCTCCAGCGAGAGCGGATGGACGCCGGGCTTCTGCCCTCGCTGCGCGAGTACGCCGCTCGCTTCGGGCTCACCCGCGAGCGGCTGGCCGGGGCGAAGCCCGATGCGCTCGTCATGCACCCGGGCCCGATGAACGAGGGCGTGGAGATCGCCCCCGACGTGGCGGTCCTCGACCGGAGCGTCATCACCGAGCAGGTCGCCAACGGCGTCGCCGTCCGGATGGCCCTCCTCTACCTGCTCTCGGGGATCCACGGCGGCTGGCACCCGGAGGGCGTGATCGGTGGCTGAACTGCGGGTCGGGGAGCCGGTCGAGCTCCTGGAGATCAGCCGGGCATGGCTCGTGGACCCGGTCGCCGGGCGCGAGGGCCCGGGCGAGATCGTCGTCCGTGACGGGATCCTCGAGACGGTCACCTGGCTCGAGGGCGACGAGGCCGACGGGATCGGGCCCGACGGGGTCATCGTGGCGCCGGGCTTCCTCGACATCCACGTCCACCTCCGCGAGCCCGGCAACGAGGACGCGGAGACCGTGGCGTCGGGGCTCGCCGCCGCGGCCCACGGCGGCTACACGACCGTGGCCACGATGGCCAACACGACCCCGGCGGCCGATGAGCCGGGGGTCTTCGCCCGCGAGCGGGCGGCGGCCGCGGCGTCGGGCTCGCCGGTCGAGCTGCTCCTCCACGGAGCGGTGACGGTCGGGCGGGGCGGGGAGCGCCTGGCGGCGCTCGGAGAGCTGGCGGACGCGGGGGCGGTCGGCTTCTCCGACGACGGCTCGCCGGTCAGCAGCGCCGTCATCATGCGGAACGCGCTCCTCTACCTGGGGATGCTCGGCCTGCCGCTCTTCGAGCACGCGGAGAACCCGGTCCTGACGGCCGGCGCCGAAGCGAACGAGGGGTATGTCGCGAGCGTCCTGGGCCTGAAGGGCTGGCCCGTCGCCGGAGAGGTCACTGCCGTCGAGCGGGCGATCGCGATCCTCGGCGCGGTCCTGCCCGACGCGCCGGGGGCGCGGCTCCACCTGACTCACCTCTCGACGGCCGGGGCGCTCGACGCGGTGCGCCGGGCGAAGGCGGCCGGCCTGCCGGTGACCTGCGACGTGACGCCGCACCATCTCGGCTTCACCGACGAGTGGCTCGCGGGCTCGCGTCGCTGGGCCTGGGAGGCGATCGACGAAACCGGCGCGGCGCGCGACCCCTGGGCGGACGGAGCGATCACTGCGGCGCCGTACTCGACCGCCTGCAAGGTGAACCCGCCGCTCCGCGCGGCCGAGGACGCGGCGGCGGTCCTGGCAGCGCTCGTGGACGGGACGGCCTCGGCCGTCGCGACGGACCACGCGCCCCATTCGCACGTGGACAAGGAGGCGGAGTTCGGCCTCGCCGCGAACGGGATCGACGGCCTCGAGATGGCGTTCGGGGTGCTGCTCGCGGCGGTCCGTGCGCAGCGGCTGACGCTCCGGCGGGCGGTCGAGGCGCTCACCACGGGTGCCGCGTCCGTGCTCGGGGACCGCGCCGGGCGGGTCGGTTCGCGCGGGCTAACGGAAGGCAAGCCGGCCGACCTCACGGTCATCGACGTCGGTGCCACCTGGACGGTCTCGGACGAGACGCTCGCGTCTCGGGGCCGGAACACGCCCCTCCTCGGGCGCGAGCTCCCCGGACGCGTCCTGCTCAGCGTCGCTGCAGGCCGCCTCGCCTACCGCGATCCCGACGCGTAGCGGCGCTTCGTCGCGGCATCCAGCGCTCGCGGCGCGGATCGAGCCGTCCGCGCGTCGCGTGCGGACGGCCGCGGCTGTACGATGTCAACTCGGCCGGCGCCCGGGACGGGCCTGTCGTTTCGCTGTGTCGGTGAGGTCGTGCGGTGTCTGCCGGATCCGCCGGCCGGCGCCGGGCGCGCGAGCGCGCCGGGGAGGCGACGACGTGAGAGTGCGGCGACCGGCCATGGATCGACGGTGAGTCCGGGCATGAGACCCGCGCCCGCACGCGTCCCCGTGGGCCCCGGGGGGCCACGTCCATGAGCCAGCCACCGGACACCGCGCGAGCCCAGGAAGCGCAACGCCACGGCGACGTCCGACTCCGCGCCATCACCGAGGCGGCACAGGATGCCATTTTGGCCCTGGACCCGGAGGGACGAGTCTCCTACTGGAGCCCGGCTGCCGAGCGGATGTTCGGCCGTGCCGGCGCCGAGGTCACCGGTCAGAGTCTGCATGCCCTGATCGTGCCGTCGGGTGACCTCGACGCCTTTCGGACCTCAGTTGCGGCGCTCCTGAAGGGTGGAGGTGGGGCAGCAATCGGCAGGACGCTCGACCTGGTGGGCCGCCGGGCGGACGGGAAGGAATTCCCGCTCCAGCTGTCCCTGTCCCCGCTCCAGCTGGACGGCCGCTGGCACGCTGTGGGCATCGTGCGCGAGATCACCGAGAGGACGCGGGCGGAGCAGGAGCTGACCCGTCATCGAGTCCTGCTCGCGGCGCTCATGGACAACACGCCCGACCACATCTACTTCAAGGATGTCGACAGCCGCTTCTCCCTGATCAGCCGGTCGATGGCCACGTCATTGGGCCTGCGAGATCCCTCGGACGCCGTCGGCAAGTCGGATGCCGACTTCTTCTCGGAAGGGCAGGCGCGGCGTGCGCGCGAGGACGAGCTGGAGGTCATGAGGTCCGGTCTTCCCCTGGTGGGTCGCAAGGAACGGGAGACATGGCCGGACGGCCGCGAGACCTGGGCGATGACCACCAAGCAGCCCCTTACCGATGGTGAGGGGAAGGCCGTCGGCACGTTCGGCATCTCCACGGACATCACCGAGCACGAGAAGGTGGATGCCGCCCTCCGGGCCTCGGAGGAGCGCCTGCAACTCGTGATGAAGGGCTCCAACGACGGCTGGTGGGACCGCGATCTCGTGAACGAAGGGGCCTACTTCTCGCCGCGCTGGTGGGAGATGGTCGGCTACCGGGAGGGCGAGCTCCCTGCCGACGCCGGGCTCCGGAGACGGCTCACCCACCCGGACGACGTGGAACGCCTGGACCGGGTCCAGTCCGAGGCGTGGAAGACCGGGAGATCCAGCTACGAGGTCGAGTTCCGCCTGCGCCACAAGGATGGCCACTGGGTGCCTGTTCACTCCCGGGCGTTCGTCCTTTGCGACGATTCCGGCAAGCCGATCCGCTTGTCGGGGGCGAACACGGACCTCACCGACCGCAAGCGAGCCGAGGCGGAGATCCTGGAGGCCAACCGGCGCCTCGAAGCGGCCATCGCCCGGGCGACGGAGATGACCATGCAGGCCGAGCTGGCCAACAGGGCCAAGAGCGACTTCCTGGCCAACATGAGCCACGAGATCCGGACCCCTCTGAACGGCGTGATCGGCATGACCGGCCTCCTGCTCGACACCGCCCTCGACGAGGACCAGCGGCGCTACGCGGAGACCGTCCGCACGAGCGGCGAGGCCCTCCTGGCGCTCCTCAGCGACATCCTCGACTTTTCCAAGATCGAGGCCGGCAAGCTCGAGCTGGAGACGCTGGACTTCGACCTGCGTGCCCTGCTCGACGACTTCGCCGCGTCGCTGGCCCTGCGCGCCCACGAGAAGGGGTTGGAGTTCATCTGCGCCGCGGCGCCGGACGTGCCGGCCTTCCTGGCCGGCGACCCGGGGCGCCTGCGCCAGGTGCTCCTGAACCTTGCCGGCAACGCCCTGAAGTTCACCCATCACGGGGAGATCGCGGTCCGGGTCAGCCTGGTCTCGGAGACCGACACGGAGGTCATGCTGCGCGTCTCCGTGAAGGACACCGGCATCGGCATCGCGGCGGAGAACCAGGGGTTCCTGTTCGACAAGTTCACCCAGGCCGACGCCTCGACCACCCGTCAGTACGGCGGCACGGGCCTGGGGCTGGCGATCTCGAAGCAGCTCTCGGAGCTGATGGGCGGGGAGATCGGTCTCGTGAGCGAGGAGGGCCGCGGCTCGGAATTCTGGTTCACGGCGCGCTTCGCCAAGCAGACGGAGCGGGAGCGCCCGGAGGCCCCGACGGCCGAGGTTCGCGGAGCGCACGTGCTCGTCGTGGACGACAACGCCACGAACCGCGAGGTCCTGGCGGCCCAGCTCGGGGCCTGGGGCGTGCGCTCCGAGGAGGCCCCGGACGGGCCCGCGGCGCTGCTGGCCCTGGTCCGGGCCAAGGACGCCGGTGACCCCTTCGGGGCGGCGATCCTCGACATGCAGATGCCCGGCATGGACGGCGCGGAGCTCGCCCGGGTCATCAAGGCCGATGAGGCTCTGGCGTCCACGCGCCTCGTGCTCATGACCTCGCTCGGCGAGCGAGGCTACGCCCGGCAGATGGAGGAGATCGGGTTCGCTGCCTTCCTGGTCAAGCCAGCGAGACAGTCGGACATCTTCGATAGTCTCGCCGCCGTGCTGGCCGGCGCTGCCGTGCCCCGCCCGGAGCGGCCCATCGTCACCCGTCACGCGATCCGCGAGATGCGCCGGGGCGCCATCCGCATCCTGCTGGCCGAGGACAACATCACCAACCAGCAGGTGGCTCTCGGCATTCTCAAGCGACTTGGACTGCGGGCGGACACGGTGACCAGCGGCGTCGAAGCCATCACGGCACTCGAGACGCTTCCCTACGACCTCGTGTTGATGGATGTCCAGATGCCCGAGATGGATGGCCTCGAGGCCACCCGCCACATCCGCGATCCGCAGTCTGCCGTCCTGCGGCATGAGATCCCCATCATCGCCATGACCGCGCACGCGATGCAGGGTGATCGGGAGCGATGCCTGGAAGCGGGGATGAACGACTACGTCGCCAAGCCGATCTCCGCCCAGGCCCTGGCCGACGCGCTGGAGCGATGGCTGCCCCGGGATGAGACCGTCACGCCCGTGCCTGGCCTCCCCGCACTCGTGGTGGCTGCTTCGGCGCAGAGACAGGAGATGGATGCACCGGTGTTCGACCGGGTGGGAATGATGGCTCGCCTGATGGACGACGAGGCGCTCGCGCGCATCGTCGTCCAGGGCTTCCTGGAGGACGCCCCGAAGCAGATCGGGGCGCTCCGAGGCTACTTCGAGGCAGGCGACGTGCCCGGCGCGCTCCGCTCGGCCCATACCATCAAGGGCGCATCGGCAACCGTCGGCGGGGAGGCCCTCCGGGCCGTGGCCGCCGAGATGGAGAAGATCGCGAGGGCCGGCGATCTCGAGGCCATGGCAGGCAGCCTCCTCGAGCTCGAGCTCCAGCTCGACCGGTTGAAGGAAGCGATGGTCGGCTTCATCGACGACGGCGGATCGGGACCGGGCGACTCACCATGAAGATCCTCATTGCCGACGACGATCTCACGTCCCGCCTCGTGCTGACGGGCGTGTTGCAGAAGAGCGGCCATGAGGTGCTGGCGACGGTGGACGGCGTCGAGGCCTGGGAGGTCCTGCAGGGGCCAGAGGCGCCCAGGATCGCCATTCTCGACTGGATGATGCCCGGGCTCGCCGGTGTGGACGTGTGCCGCCGCATCCGTGCCCTGCGATCCGAGCAGCCGCCGTACCTCATCATCCTGACCTCCAGGGGCGAAAAGGCGGACATCGTCGCGGGCCTGGATGCCGGAGCCGATGACTACCTGGCCAAGCCCTTCGACGCCGGCGAGCTCCGCGCCCGCGTCGGCGTGGGCCTGCGCATGGTCGAGCTGCAGGCGAGCCTGCACACGGCGCGCGAGGCCCTCGCCCACGAGGCCAGCCACGACCCCCTGACCGGCACCCTCAACCGCCGGGCGTTCACCGAGTTCCTGGCCCGCGAACTGTCCGCGGAGCGAAGGTACCACCACGGCCTGGCCCTCGGCATCTGCGACATCGACCGTTTCAAGTTCATCAATGACTCGCTCGGCCATCAGGTCGGGGACGAGGTGCTCTGCGGGCTGGTCCGTCTCATCGGAAGCACCCTGCGGGGGCACGATGTCCTGGGCCGCTACGGCGGGGATGAGTTCGTGGTGCTCACCGATCACACCGGGGACGCCGCCGTGGTGCCGTACGAGCGCGCCCGCGCCGCCATCGCCGACACCCCGATCCCCACCCGGGCAGGCGACGTGTCCGTCACGATCAGCTTCGGGGTCAAGATCTGGACGGCCGCCGAGGGCGAGGATCAGCTGATCGCGGGGGCCGACGCCGCCCTGTACCGGGCCAAGGAGAGCGGCCGGAACCGGGTCGTCCTTCTGGACGAACCGACGGCGCCCAGGGAGTAGGGGGCGACGGAGGCGCGGCCCGGCCAGGATCGCCGGGAGGCGAGGGCAGGAGCGGGTGGTCGCGTGCGCGACCGGGCCTGCCGGTGGCCCAGCGCGCCCGGCCGGCACGTCAGGCCCGGGCGCTGCGGGTCAGGGAAGCGTCCCCGCCACCGGCGAGCCGGCCTCGTACGTCGTCGGGACCGTGCCCTTGAAGCGGACGGCGCCTTCCTGGAACTGGAGCGTGTCGATCGCGAGGCCGCTCACCTGCGGCAGGCGCGTGGCCAGGTAGTCGTTGATCGCCGTCTCGGCCCGGGCGAGGATGTCACCCGGCACACCGATCCGCCCGAACTCGAGTGAATCGATCGACGCGCTGACCTGCTGCGGCCCGGCCACGTCGAGGTGGAACGACGCGTGCACCGGCCCGGCCAACGGGTAGCCGTAGGGCGCCAGGTCGATGAAGGCGGCGGCCTCGGCTGAACCGTCGTGGAAGCGCACGGTGACGTCTCGCAGCCCCGGCGTGTCGGTCTGGAACTCGCGGATCGCGAGGATCGTGGCCTCCGGGACCGTCGCGTCGACCGCGACCGAACCCGAGAACGTGTGCGGCGAGAAGAAGGTGTAGCTCTCCGGCGTGGACGGCGTCGTGACGCCCAGCTCCCGGGTCCAGGCGGCGTAGGCGGCGTCGTCCGGCGCGGCCGTCCCGAGGCTGCGGGCCGCGCTCATCCCGAACGCGTCCGAGACGACGGGCACCTGGGCGACGCCCAGCCAGGCGGCGACACCCGCCACGGCGAGGGCCAGGACCACGACGACGGCGACGAG
>JBBSAS010000067.1:0-8100 GCA_038252055.1 Candidatus Limnocylindrales bacterium | reverse complement strand
CGGCGAGGCGGCCTCCTGACCGCCACGACGCGCGCCGCGGCCGGCTTTCCGCCCTGATGGAACCCGCCACCGTCCGCCCGGTCGGCGACGCCGCGGTCATCCGGCTCGCGGTCGACGCGATGGGCGGCGACCACGGCCCGGTCGAGGTCGTCGCGGGCGCCCTTCTGCACGCGGCAGAGGCCCCCGAGGACGCCGTGATCCTCGTTGGTGATCCCGCGGCCATCGCGCGGGTTGCCGGAGACGCGCTTCCGCCGAACGTGACGGTGGTCTCGGCGCTCGAGGTGATCGGGATGCACGAGCATCCCGCCCGCGCCCTGCGAGAGAAGAAGGACGCCTCGATTCTCGTCGCTTGCGACCTGGTCCGGCACGGTCACGCCGACGCCGTCGTGACGGCCGGTCACACCGGAGCCGGCATGGCGGCCGCCGTCCTGCGCCTCGGTCGCGTCCCGGGTGTCGAGCGGCCCGCGCTCGCGATCCAGATGGTCACCGACACGGGGCCGCTCGTCCTCCTCGACATCGGGGCAAACCCCGACTCGACTCCCGAGCAGCTCGTCCAGTACGCACGGATGGGGGCGCTCTTCGCGGAGCGCGCGGTCGGCGTGGCGAACCCGCGGGTGGCCCTCCTCTCGATCGGGGAGGAGAAGGGCAAGGGCGACGCCCGGATCCAGCGGGCGACGGAGCTCCTCGACGCCACCGACCTCAACTTCACCGGGAACGTGGAAGGCAAGGATCTCGTCCACCACCCGGCCGACGTCGTCGTCTGCGACGCGGTGCTCGGGAACGTCACGATCAAGTTCTTCGAGGGTCTCGCGGGCTTCATCTTCGACCGCTGGGAACAGGAGTTCCGGGGCAGCCTGCGGGGGAGGCTCGCTTACCTGCTCATGCGCCCGGGGATCGATCGGATCCGCCGGACGTTCGACTACGAGGTCCTCGGCGGTTCGCCGCTTCTCGGTGTCCAGGGGACCGTCATCATCACCCACGGCCGGGCACGACGGCGGATGGTGAAGCACGCCCTCCGGGTGGCGGCCGCGTCGGCCCGGGGCAGGCTCCCGGAGATGATTGGCGAGGCGCTCCGATGACACGATCGACGCTCGCTGTCAGCCGTCCGGTCATCCGCGATCTCGTCGGACGCGCCGTGATGGAGGTCCCCGGGGTTCTCCGGGTCGGATGGTCGGCTCCGCGCTGGCGGCGGCCCTGGGGGCGGCGCGCCCTGAAGGTGCGCGTTCGCCATGGCGTCGTCGAGATGCAGGTCGTCGTCATCGCCCGGCCCGGGCAGGCACTCGGAGAGGTCGCCGCAGCGGTGCGCACGACGGTTGCGGCGGCGATCGAACGGCTTCTCGGCCTCGAGGTGGGCGAGGTGACGGTGCGCGTCGACGGCGTCGGCGGCTGACGGTGGCCGAGCGGTCGGGACGACGGAGCAGCGGTGTCGCCCGTTCGCACCGGTCGGCCCGGCGCCTGGCCCTCGCCTCGCTCTTCGAGGCCGAGTTTGGCCAGCGAACGGCCCCCGCGGTGCTCGAGCGGCACCTGGCCGAGGCCGAGGGCGACCCGGAGGCGGCGCGGTACGCGCGCCTGCTCGTCGAGGCCGCGGTCGAGTACCGCGGGGCGATCGACGAGCGGATCGCCGTCGCGGCGCCCCAGTACCCGGTCGCGACGCTCGCCCGGATGGACCGTGTCCTGCTCCGTGCGGGCATCGGCGAGGTGCTACACTCGCCCGCGACGCCGGCCCGGGTGGCGATCGCCGAGTGGGTCGAGCTTGCGCGGGTCTACGGAGGAGACCCGGCCAGACGCCTCGTCAATGGCGTCCTCGGGCGTGTCGCCCGGGACGGTGTGACGGGGCCGCCGGAGACCCAACCGGGTCCGCGCAGCAGTGCAGTCCCCGACGCGCAGCAATGACACCCAGGGAGGAAGGGGCCAGTGGCGACCACCTACGAGCGACTGGAGAAGATCGTCGTCGAACAGCTCGGCGTCGATGAGGCCGAAGTGAACCCCGAGGCCTCGTTCGTCGACGATCTCAACGCCGACTCGCTGGATCTCGTGGAACTCATCATGAGCCTCGAGGAGGAGTTCGGGATGGAGATCTCGGACGAAGAGGCCGAGAAGATCCGCACCGTCCAGGACGCCGCCGACTACATCGACGAGCACGCGAGCTGACCGCACCCCGGTCACGGCCGGAAGGAGCAGCAGCCTCGAGACGGTCAGCGGCGGAGCTGGCCGCGCGCCTCGGGATGGCGTTCGACGATCCGTCGCTGCTCGCCCGGGCGCTCGTCCACGGGTCGTGGCTCCACGAGCACCCCGACGAGGCGATCGGCACGAACGAGCGGCTCGAGTTCCTCGGTGACGCGGTGGTCAGCCTCGTCATCTCCGAGGCGCTCCATGACCGTCACCCGGGCGATGACGAGGGCGTCCTCTCGGCGCGCCGCGCGGCGATCGTCAGCACGGGCGGGCTGAACCGGATCGCCCGCCGGATCGAGCTCGGTGACTACCTCTCCCTCGGTGAGGGCGAGGACCAGCGGGGCGGCCGGGCACGCCCGATCCTCCTCGCCTCGGCCCTCGAGGCGGTCGCCGCCGCGGTCTTCCTTGATCGCGGATGGGCCGTGGCCCGCGACTGGCTCGTCGAGCTGGTGCGCCCGGAGCTCGATGCCGGGCCGCCGCCGGCATCGCTCAAGAGCCCCAAGAGCCGGCTCCAGGAACTGACCCAGCGACGCTCCGGCGAGCGCCCCGAGTACCGCCTCGTCGACGTCACCGGCCCCGATCACCTCCGGCGCTTCGTCGTGGAGGTCGTCGTGGACGGCAGGGTCGCCGGCAGCGGCTTCGGAGCATCGCGCCGCAGCGCGGAGACGGCAGCCGCGACGGCGGCCCTTGACGCGATGCCATGGACCCCGCCGCTGCGTCCGGCAGACCCCCGGTGAGCAGTCCGGCCCGCCTGCAGGCCCTCCGGCTCCTCGGCTTCAAGTCCTTTGCCGAGCGGACGGTCGTGGAGTTCGTGCCCGGGATCAATGCCGTCATCGGGCCCAACGGCTCGGGCAAGAGCAACCTGGCCGATGCGCTTCGATGGGCGCTCGGAGAGCAGGGCCGCGCGCTCCGGTCGCGGCGCGCCGAGGATGTCGTCTTCGCCGGATCGGAGCGCCGGAGCGCCCTCGGGATGGCCGACGTGGCCCTCGTCCTCGATAACGCCGATGGCCTCGTCCCGGTGGACTACGCGGTCCTCGAGATCGGCCGCCGGCTCTTCCGGTCGGGCGAGAACGAATACCTGGTGAACCGCCAGCGGGTCCGGCTCCGCGATCTCGTGGACCTCCTCGACGCGGCGCACCTGGCGGACAACGCGTTCCTCTTCATCGGCCAGGGCATGGTGGACCAGGCCCTCGCCCTGCGGCCGGAGGAGCGCCGCCCGCTCTTCGAGGAGGTGGCCGGGGTGCGGCGCCACGAGCGCCGCAGGCGGCGTGCCGAGGCGCAGCTCGCGGAGGCCTCCGACAACCTGGCCAGGGTCGAGGACATCCTGGCCGAGCTCCGACCGCAGGTCCGCCGTCTCGGGGCACAGGCGGAGCAGCAGGTCTCGCGCGCCCGCACGGGCGAGGAGCTCGCGGGCGCCCTCGTGGCCGTCTTCGCCACGCGGTGGCGGGAGGCGGCCGTCGCGCGGGCCACCGCGCACGCGGACCTGGCGGCAGCGGCCGCGCAGGCAGCGACGAGCCTCGCCGCCCTCCATGGGGCCGAACGTCGTGCGGCGGATGCGGCCGGGACGATGGCCGAGCATGCCGCGATGGAGGTCGAGCGTCGCGAGACCCACGAATCAGCACGAGCGGTCGCCGCCGCGCTGGAGCTGCAGTCGGCAACGGCGGCCGCGGAGGCCGCGGCGATCGAGCGTGACCGGGCGCGCCTCGCCACCGAGCGCGCGGCGGCCGAAACGGCGCTTGCGGGGGCCCGACGGTCGCTCGCCCTGCCGGTGCCGTCGCGGGATCCCGTCGTCGACGACGAGCTCGCCGAGGTGGATCGGGCGCTCGGCGAGGCCCGCGCGGAGGCGGCTGCCCTGCGCGCCGCGGACGCCCGGCGATCCGAGGCCACGGAGGCGCTCCGCCGCGCCGCCGTGGCCCGGGACGAGGAGCTCGGGGCCCTTCGGCGGCGGATGGCCGCCGCCCGGCAGACGGCCGCGGACGCGGAGGCGGCACGCGTGGCGGCACGCGAGCGGGTGACGCGCGCCGGCGAGACGCTCGATGGTGCCCGGGCGGCACTCGAGGCAGCCCGTGCGCATACCGAGGCCGCCGAGCGGCTCGTCGAGGATGTGCGGGTGGACGACGGTCGGCTGGAGGCCGCGCGTCACGCGGCCGCGGAGGCCGCCTCGGCCGCACGATCGCGACACGCGGCGCTGCTGGGTCGGGTCGAAGCGCTGCGAGGGCGGATCGCTGCCGACGAAGGCCGCGGGATCGCACCGGCGGCGCGGAAGGCGGGCGGGCGTCCGCTCGCCGGGGACCTCGAGATCGCTCCCGCGGAGCGCGCGATCGTCGCAGCTGCCCTCGGGGAGCTCGGGCGCAGCTTCGTCGTGGATCGGTCGGCCCTTGATCGGCTGGCGCACGAGCATGGGGTCGTGGTGGTCGGCGAGGCCGCGGGGCCGGGGGCACGTCCGCCGCCGACGGCCGAGGTCGAGGACGCCCGCACGGAAGCGTCCCGCCGGGCCGGCGGGCTCCTGGTCGAGGCCGTCCGGGCTGATCCGATCGGTGTCGCCCGCCGCCTGCTGGCGCGCTGGGCGTGGGCGCCCTCGCTCGCCGACGCGGTGGACCTCGCCGCGGCCCTGCCCCCGGGCTGGCGCGTCGTCGCGCGCGACGGCGCCCTCGTGGGTGCCGATGGAGTCGTGGCGGTCGGCCGGAGCGATGCCCCGCTCGAGCGGCGGACGGAGCTCGCGACGCTCGAGGCCGAGCTGTCCACGGGGCGTGCCGGGACGGAGGAGGCGGAGGGCCGGCTGGAGGTGGCCGACGCCGCGGGGGTCGGCTCGCGCGGCCGGTTCACGGCAGCCCGCCGTGACCTTGACGCCCAGACGGCCCGTCGCCGGGCGGCCGAGGAAGCAGAACGACGGGCGGCTCGGGCCGCCGAGCAGGCGGCCCGAGAGCTGGCCTGGGCGGAGACGCGGGCCGCGGCGGCGGGGGCCGAGATGTCACCCCTGGCCGCCCGGCTGGCGACGCTCGAGGCGGCGATGACGGCGTCGTCCGGGGACGACAGCAGCCCCGCTGGTGAGGCGGGCATCGCGGAGGCGCTCGCGGCGTGGGAGACCCGGATCGGGGAGCTTGGCCACCGTCACACGAGCCTCGCTGCGGCTCGAGCCGCTCGGGAGGCGAAGATTCGCGAGATCGAGACCGAGCGGGTCCGAGCGGAGTCCGCGGGGCAGGCGGCTGAGGAGCGCCTCGCTCGCGTGGAGGCCGAGCTCACGGCGCTGGCCGACCGCGAGGTGGAGCTCGCGACGGAGGTCGCGACGGGAGAGCGCTCGCTCGTGGAGGCGGGCGCCCGGGCACGGGCGGCACTGGCCGCTCTCGAGGACGTTCGAGCAGCCGATCGGGCCGGGCGGGAAGAGCTCCGTTCCGCGGAGGCGGATGTCGCGGCGGCACGCGACGCGCAGCGCCGGGACGACGAGCGGCAGCGAGCCGGGGAGGTGCGGCAGCTCGAGGCACGCCTCGCCCTCGATGCCGTCCGGGAGGCGGCGCTGGTGGAGTTCGCGGGGCTCGGTGCGGTCGGGCTGCGGGCCCTGGATCCTGGGATGGAGCTCGTCGAGGACGACGACGAAGGCGCCGTCCTGGCGGCGGCGGTCGGAGCGGCCGGATCGCGCTGGGCCGCGGAGCCCTGGCTGGGCGACGTGCCGCAACCGGGCCGGATCGCCAGCCTCCGCCGGCGCTTCCATGAGCTGGGCACCGCCAACCCGTACGCCGAGCGTGAGCACGCCGAGCTGCGCGAGCGGGTCGACGGCCTCGATGCCCAGCGCGCCGACCTCGGGGGCGCGATCTCGAGGATCACCGCCCTGATCGCCGAGCTGGACGGCCTGATCACGGCCCAGTTCCGCGCCACCTTCGCGGCTCTCGAAGCGGCGTTCGACCGGCGCTTCGGGCAGCTGTTCGGCGGCGGGTTCGCGCGCCTCTCCCTCACCGATCCCGCGGACCTGGCCGAGACCGGCGTGGAGATCGTGGCGCGACCGCCGGGCAAGAAGGCCCAGGCGCTCGCGATGCTCTCGGGCGGCGAGCGAGCCCTCACCGCGGTTGCCCTCCTCTTCGCGATGCTCGAGGTCCGACCGGTGCCCTTCTGCGTCCTCGACGAGGTGGACGCCGCCCTCGACGAGGCGAACGTGGGGCGTTTCGTCGAAGCCCTCCGGAGCCTGGCCGAGACGACGCAGTTCATCGTCATCACCCACAATCGCGGGACGATCGAGGCCGCGGACGCGCTCTACGGCGTGACGGTCGGCGACGATGCCGTCAGCCGGGTCGTCAGCCTCCGGATCGAGGAGGCCCGGACGATCGCGGAGCAGGTCGGTGCGGCACGCGAGCAGCGTGAGCCGGACGCGGCCGCGCCGGCGGCGCGGGGCTGAGCAGCGACACGGACCACGGGGGAGGATCGATGTTCTGGCGACGAGCACCACGGGACGCGCCCGACCCGGAGGTGGCCCCGGAGCCCGAGGGCGAGGCCGCCGTCGGGCCGGAGGACGCCACCGGGATCGTCGGCGACGCGACGCCCGGCCCGGCGCCCGGCGCCGCCGACAACGAGCCGCGGGCGCCCGGCCCGGAGTTCCTCGAGCCTCGCGCCGACGGACCGGCTCCCGAGGATGCGGCGGCAGGGACGCCGGAGTCGATCGTCGATGGGGACCTCGCGGCGGGCGTCGCGCGCAGCCGGGGCGGTTTCATCGGCCGCCTGCGGGGGATCCTCGGTCTGGGCGGCGCGGATGGGACCACCTGGGAGGAGGTGGAGGAGGCGCTCATCGCCGGCGACGTGGGCGCGGCCCTCGCGATCGAGGTGGTCGAGCGGGCCCGCGTCCGTCGCGATCCCGGCGGCCCGGAGGCCGCGGTTCGCTCCGAGCTCGCGGCGCTGCTCGCACCGCGCCAGGTCGGTTGGGCCTTCGAGCCGGCAGTGCCCGGGCAGCCGGCAATCGTGCTCGTCGTGGGCGTCAACGGGACCGGCAAGACGACGACGATCGGGAAGCTGGCATCGCGCGAGCGCGCGGCGGGGCGCACAGTGCTTCTTGCCGCCGGTGATACGTTCCGGGCCGCTGCGATCGAGCAGCTCCGCCTGTGGGGTGAGCGCGCTGGTGCGCCGGTCGTCGCCCACGCTCCCGGCGCCGACCCCTCGGCGGTGATCTACGACGCCGTCGATGCGGCCGTTGCCCGGGGGATCGACGTCCTCATCGCCGACACGGCGGGCCGCCTCCACACGAAGTCGAACCTGATGGACGAGCTGGCGAAGATGCGGCGGGTCGTCGATCGGCGCCTTCCCGGCGCGAGACCGGAGGTCCTCTTCGTGCTCGATGCCACGACGGGCCAGAACGGCCTGGCCCAGGCACGGGCGTTCAACGAGGCGACCGGCCTGACGGGGATCGTCCTGACGAAGCTCGACTCGACGTCGAAGGGCGGAATCGTCTTCGCGATCGAGCATGCCCTCGGCGTCCCGGTCCGGTTCGTCGGGGTGGGGGAGCGGGTCGGCGACCTCCTCCCCTTCGACCCCGACGCCTTCGTGGCCGCGCTCTTCGCCTGAGTCTCGCCGCAGGGGACGGGTCCGGCCCCGGGCCGGGACCGGGCCACGGTCGCGCTGTGGGTGCTCCGGTTCCGCCCCGCACCACCCGATCGCCCCAGGCGAGCGATGACGACCGTCCGGGGGCAACGGGCATCCGATGCGCTAGACTCGGACAACCCCGGTGTCGCCAGAACCCGCGCACCACCCCCGGGAGCGCAGCCGCGCCCCGCCGGACCCGGTCTCGAAGGAGCCGCACCTCCGCATGTTCGACGCCCTCTCCGATCGCCTTCGCAGGACCCTCGGCGCCCTCACCGGCCGCGGTCGTGTCAGCGAGGCGGACGTGGACGCTGCCATGCGCGAGGTCCGCCTGGCCCTCCTCGAGGCGGACGTGAACTTCAAGGTCGT
>JBBSAS010000066.1:0-8110 GCA_038252055.1 Candidatus Limnocylindrales bacterium | reverse complement strand
GGATGGGGCGTGCGGGACACGCGGCCCAGCATCGCACGGCTGGACCGCGGCCGTCGTTCCCCTGTGGTTGCCCCGGTCACTCCGCGATCGCCTCGTCGCCCGGCGTGCGACAATCGGGAGGCCATGAGCCTCGACGAGCGCTTCGACGACCTGGTCACCAGCCTCGGCGGCTTCTATCGCGCCTGGGTCATCCAGCTCGGGCTGGAGCTCGGCCTCTTCGAGGCACTGCGCGCCGCCGGCGATGGCCTGACGACCGAGGGGCTGGCACGGGCGACCGGGACGGCCCCCGAGCCGATCGCGACCTGGTGCCGGGCCGCCTACGCGAGCGACCTCGTCGATTTCGACGTGGAACAGATCCGCCTCGACCCGATCACCGCCTCGATCCTCCTCGACGCCGACCGGCCCGAGTACCTCGGCGGGCAGTTCTCCTACACGGTCACCGCGAGCCTCGACTACGACGCGATGGCCGAACGCCTGCGGACCGACCGGCCCCTGCCCGGCCGCCCGGCCCGCTACTACCGGGCGATCGAGCAGCTCACCCGGCAGGACATCGCCGTCTTCTTCGAAGAGGCGCTCGCCGCCCTGCCCGATCTCGTGACCCGGCTCGCAACCGGCATCGACGTCATCGACCTCCATTGCGGGGGCGGGCGCTGGCTGGTGGCGATGGCCCACCGGTTCCCGGCCTGCCGCCTCGTTGGCGTGGAGGCGGAGCCCGATTCGTCGGCGCGGGCCGCCCGCCTGGCGGCCGACTCCGGCCTGGGATCGCGGATCCGGATCGAGGTCGGCGAGGTCGCCGAGATCGACCACGATTCCGCGTTCGACCTCGCCTACTTCCAGCACGCCCTCCACGAGATCCCCGACGCGGGGCGGGCGCTCGGCGCGGCATGGCGGGCGCTTCGCCCCGGCGGCCGGCTCCTCGTCCTCGGGTGGGCCCTGCCGTCCACGCTCGAGGACCTCGCCACCCTCCATGGCCAGCTGACCACGGGCGTCGCCCTCGACGAGTCGCTCCACGGCGGCCGGCTCCGCACCGTGGAGGAGCACACCGCCCTCTTCGAGGCGGCCGGGATCCCCGCCCCCCAGGCGATCACGCTGCCGTCCGACGCGATGCTCCTGGTCGCCGAGCGACCCGCCTGAGCGGCGACATCGCGAGCTGCTTGCTGGCGTCCCTATGATCGGCACCGCGTTTCCCCGGCTGCGGCTCCGCGATCCGTCCGAGGCGCTCCTCGCGCTCCCGTGGGAGCTGCCGCTCGCGTCCTGGTCGCCGCGGGAGGTGACGATCCGTGAGCTGCCGGTAGGCCCCTCGCGGCACCTCGTGCGCTTCGTGGAGGCGGGCGGCGTCCTCTATGCCCTCAAGGAGGAGCCGCTCGACGTGGCCCGGGCGGAGTACGGCGTCCTCCTGCACCTCGAGAACGAAGGGCTCCCCGCGGTCCGCGCGGTCGGTGTTGCCGAGCACGCTCAGACGGGGACCGGCGTCCTCCTCACGGAGTTCCTCCGCCACTCGCTCCAGTACCGGCGGCTCCTGATGCGCGTGCCGCTCGAGCCCGGCGGCTACCGCGATCGACTGCTCGACACGATGGCGTATCTCCTCGTCGATCTCCACCGCGCCGGCGTCGTCTGGGGCGACTGCTCGCTGGCGAACACCCTCTTCCGGCGCGCCGGTGACACGTTCGCCGCGCACCTCGTCGATGCGGAGACGAGCGAGGTCCATCCGGAGCTCTCGGACGGCCAGCGCGCCTACGACCTCGACATCCTCGTCGAGAACGTCGCCTTCGGGCTTGCCGATCTCGCCGCCTACCAGGGCCGGCCCGAGGCGATGGACGAGCAGATCGACGCGGCGGAGGCGGTGCGCACGCGCTACGCGCGGCTCTGGGACGAGCTCTTCCGCCCGCTGGAGATCCAGGCGGGCGATCGGTACGCGATCCAGGCCCGGGTCCGCCGCCTCAACGAGCTCGGGTTCGCGGTGGGCGAGATCGAGCTGGAGCCGGGAGCCGAGGGACGCGTCCGGCTCCACGCCGTGGTGACGCGCCGCGACTTCCACGCCCGCGAGCTCCAGCGCCGGACCGGCCTCGCGGCGCTCGAAGGGCAGGCGCGGCTGCTCCTCAACGACCTCCGGGAGTACCGCGCCTGGCTCGAGTACTTCGAGGGGCGGTCCGTCTCATCGGCCGAGGGCGCGCGGCGCTGGCAGACCGAGGTACTGGAGCCGACCCTCGCGAGACTCGTCCCGGCCGTCGGGCCGGGACGCGACGTTCTCCAGGCCTACTGCGACCTCCTCGAGCACAAGTGGCTCCTCTCGGAACGAGACAGGAAGGACGTGGGCCTCGCGACGGCGCTCGCCGCCTACCTCGCAGCCGGCGCGCCGGCACCCGAGTCGCGCGGCGCCGGCGAATCGCTCGACCTCGACCCGGAACCGGAGATCGAGGTCCCGCCGAACCCGATCTCGCCCGCCTGATTCGGGGGGCTGGGGCGCCGGGACCCGGGGGCGCGGGGCGCGGGGCGCGGGGCGCGGGGCGCGGGGCGCGGCCCCGGGCAGACGTCGGGCGCGCCGCCCGCGCCGCCCCGCGTTTCGGCCGGCGCTACCAGCGCTCGCGGTGGAGCACCTCCGCCAGCTCCTTCCGGCCGCCCGCCCGCTTCGGCGCGGTGAGGACCGCCGGGTCGGCCGGGTACCCGAACGAGAGGATGTACTCGCAGTGCCAGTCGGCCGGGTAGCCGAGGAGGTCCCGTGCCCGGTCCGCCTCGTAGACGGTCGCCGGAACGCTGCCGATGCCCAGCTCCCACGCGGCGAGAACCATGTTTTGGGCGGCCCGCCCGAGATCCCACGTCAGCGACAACGAGGCGTCCGGCAGGTGAGGGTCGGGCGTGACGAGTGCGATCGCCGCGGCGGCGCCGGCGAGGTGACCGGCGTATGGCCCGAGGGTGGCCAGCTCGGCAAGGTGATCGCGATCGTCACAGACGATGAAGGCCCAGTGCTGGCGGTTCTTCGAGCTGCCGGCGCGCCGGCCGGCATGCACGAGCCGCTCGACGACCCACGGCTCGAGGGCCCGGGGGGCGAAGTCGCGCACGACGCGGAGGGAGTCGATCGCCTCCCAGGTGCCGAGCGCGGGCTGAGGAACGTCGGGGCCGGGCATGGCACATCTCCTCTTCCTGCGACGCGTGGGCTCCCGGTCGTGGTGCCGCCGAGGGCCGGGCGTGGGTGGAGCCTACGCCCTACGATGATGTGATGGCCCCGTCCGACCCGTACGCCGTCCTTGGGCTTGCTCGCGGTGCGAGCCAGGCGTCGATTAAGGCCGCCTGGCGCCGGATGGCCCGCGAGCATCACCCCGACCTCGCCGGCGACGCTGCCGCCCGCCGGAGTGCCACTCGGCGGATGGCGGCGATCAACGCCGCGTACGCCGAGCTGCGTGCCCGGCCCGGTGGGCACGACATGCGGGACAGGAACGGCCGCGATGCCGGTCCCAGAGACCCGGGAAGTGCCGGTGCCGGCGGCGCCGCGGGACCCGAGCCCGCGCGGCCATCGGGTCCGCCGCCTCCCCCGCCCACGCGCCCGGTGACGGCGCGCCTGGATACCAGCGCGCTCCTCCGTCCGCGGAATGCGACCACGACGCCCACGGGCGACGGCTACCGGCATCACCCCGTCGGCCCCGGGCCGCGTCGGACCCGGCGGGACCGCCCCGAGCCGCCCCGCGCATCGGATCCGACCGGGCCGCTGGAGCGGCTGCGCGCGCATCGGAGCCGGCGGCGCCCGCTTCCCACCCTCGACGCCGCGCGTGACCGGACGATCGAGTTCGGGAAGTTCCACGGACGGACGCTCGGCGAGATCGCGGCCACCGAGCCCTCGTACGTGCGGTGGCTCGCGCGGGCGATCACCCGCGACCCGGATCTCCTCGACGCGGCACGCGTGGTGGCGGCCTCGTTCGCGGCGGACAGCGCGCCGGAGCGGGATCACGCGGCCGGCTGACGGACCGGGGAGCTGAGGCGCCGGGAGAGCCCGATGCGCTCGAGCGCGGCACCCGCGGTCGCGAGTGGGAGTGGCGCATCCACCGGCGCGGCCGGGCCTGCTGGCCGGTGAACCGTGGTTACTCGGCTCGTGACCGGGGGCGTCGGACGAGCCCCATCGACGCCGCAGGCGGCGCCCCACAACCCGCTCGTCCCCGTTCCCGGTCCGTGGCCGACGCCCCAGGTGACTCCCGGTGTGCGCGTCGGCGGATGCACCCGGAACGTACGGCCGGCCACCGGGGCCGGGCTATGGGAGGCAGGTCCGGGGTTCCGAATGCGAAGGTCGGTGGCCCGCGCGCACCACCCGGACTCTCGCGCGGTGCGCGCGGGCACGCTCCCGATCATCGAGATCCAGGTGGGTTCCGGGAGGCGTCGCCGCCGGAACCGGCGAGCCGCTCGCGATGGTCAGGCGGGGGCGCGACCGCGCGTTTCGGCGATCTCAGCGAGACCGGCGAGAATCGTCTCGGCGAACGCCGCGGCGGCGACGAGCGAGGTGCCCGCCCAGTCGGCTCGGATCTCGGCGACGGCGTCGGCATCGTCGGCGAGCGATCCTCCGACGATGACGGGAAGCGGGTCCTCCGGCCGGACCGCCCGGACGGCCTCGATCGCCTCCCGCAGCTCCGGAATGCGGTCGGGGAGTGACGCCGTCAGGGCCACGAGTGCGGCCTCGTTGCGGGCCAGGAAGCGGGCCAGGTCGGCGGAGGGGACGTCGGCGCCGAGGTTCGCGACCGTCCAGCCCCCCTCGCAGAGCACCTGGTCGAGGCAGGCGAGGCCGACCTCGTGATGCTCGCCCGCGACACCCGCAAGGACCGCCAGCGGTCCCACCCGGCTCTCGGGACCGCGGCTGCCGCGCACGTGCTCGAGTGCCCGGATGACGGTCTGGCTGGCGAGATGCTCCTCCGCGACGGACCAGCGGCCCTCGGCCCATCGAGATCCGATGATCGCCATCGCCTCGCGCAGGAGGCCGTCGAAGACCACGGCGCGCGGTGCCTCGGCAAGGGCCGCGCGGAGCGCCCAGGCGGCGAGTTCCTCGTCGCCATCGGCCAGGAGCCCCGCGAGCACCTCCGGCGTGATCGTCGAAGCTGGCGGCTGCTCGCTCGCGCGAGCCCCGTCAACGGGCGGCAGGAAGGGCAGTCGATCGGTCATCACGTCGGACTCTACCATCCGTTCGCACCGCGAACCACCGCGGATGGGCGGGTACCATGGGGCGATGTACTTCGACGCTCTCTCTTTCCTCGAGGACGAACGTGATGCCTGGCGGCCGTTCGAGCAACTGCTCGAGATCCCCCTCGGGCGCCTCGACGAGCCGGTCGCCGGCGCCCACGGCTGGTCCGCCCGCGACCTCCTCGGTCATCTCGTCGCGTACCAGTCCCACGCGCTCGATGTCGCCCGACAGCTCGCGGTGGGCGAGGGGAGCGCCGTCCACGCGGCCTGGGAGGCCGATTGGGAGGCGCGCGGCGGCGAGGCCGTCAACGACGACCTGGTGAACGCCTGGCGAGCCCTGCCGCTCGATGAGGTCGTCCGCCGCGGCCGCGAGATCCCCGGCGAGCTCCGTGGATACCTGACGGTCGTCCCGGAGACGCGGTGGGTGAAGCACCCCGTCTTCGGACGCTTCTTCGAGGACGAGCTCCTCGACCATTACCCCGACCACGAGGCAGACCTGCGCGCGATCCTCGAAGCCGTCGGCTGACGCCGCCCGGTGGCCGGTGCCCGCTTCCGACGGGTCCGGCATCCGGCCGAGCCTGTACCGCCCCGATGGCAGTCCCGAGCGGAATACCGCGTCCACGTCCGCGTCGGCCCGGGGGAAGCGATCGCGCCCGGGAGCGGAGGCCCCTGCGGTCGATGCGCCAGAGCTCGGTTCAGGCCAGGAGCAGCACCGCGTAGGCGGCGAGCCAGTGTTCGACCATGTAGTCGTCGCCGACCACGGCCGGCAGGCCGGCTGCGGCGTGGACCCGCGACGCCTCGAGCGCAACCGGGACCCTGGGATCCCCCAGATCCAGCGCCTCGGCGATCCGGCGCCAGGCCCAGGCGCGACTCAGGTTGAGCCCGTGGAGGTGGGCGATGTGGCCGTCGCTGGCATCCGAGACCACGGCCGGGGTGAAGAGGGCCGCGGGCTCACGGTCCGCGATCCGGGGCAGGAAGCGGCCCAGCCACGCGGCGAACCCGCCGGGAGCGCCGAGCCGGCACATCAGCTCGGCTTCCACGAGGCCGGGGGAGAGGAAGTCAAAGCCCGACGGTTCCCACGCGCCCGGGTAGTCCGCGTCGCCGTCGAACCAGCGGTGGGCGGCCGCGCCGATCGGGTGGGGGCGCCCCGGCGGCCCGTCGCGCGCCCGCGTCCCCGCCCTTGGGCGGGCGCGCCCGCCCCCGAAGGCGCTGTTCGTGTGGACGCCGTAGCGGACGGGATACGTGGCTCGCGGCAGCCAGTCGCGGAAGTTGGCGGCGACGGCATCGGCGAGCGGCGCGGCGTGCGCGGCCCAGCGAACGCCATCGGGATCACCGAGGCGCTCGAGCTCGTCGACGAGGGCCAGGGCCCAGCCCCAGCCGTACGGGCGTTCGCGGTTCCGGTTGTCGGGGTTGGCGATGAAGGCAGCCTCGGCGGCGAGCGGCCCGGGCTGGAGCTGGCGTTCGAGGAGCGCCCGCACCTCGCCGGCCGGGACCGCCTCCGGCGCGACGCGGAGGAGCCGCACGAGCAGCCAGTGCATCTCCACGCAGGAGTGCCAGTCGAAGCTGCCCCAGAAGACGGGGGTCCGCTCGCGCGGCCGGCGGGGCAGGTCGTCGGGGCCGTGGACGAGCTGCCACACGTCGGAGGGGAACTCGCGGTCGATGTTCGCCATCGCGACGCGGGCATAGGCGGTGGCGTTCGCGCGGAGAAGGTCGTGGCGGGTCGTGGCGTCGCCGTCGGCCGCGGTGTTGCCGCGGGCCCTGTCATCGCCGCGTGCCGCTGTGGTCGGGTCGCTCATGGGGCCGATTGTGCCCGGAACGCGAACCGCCCCGCCGGGCGAGCCCGGACGAGGCGGTCGAATGCGGGGCTGGTGCCAGGGTTCGGTCCGGCGGATTGGCGCCGACAGAGTCGGCGGGCCCGGTCGGCGTTCGTCAGTTGACGGGCTTCACGTACGAGGCGAGGTCGAAGCGGACCTCGAGCTGGTCGGCCGGCTGGAAGCCCATGACGCCCATCGGCTGCTTCCCCTCGCCGGGGAAGAAGGCGATCGTCGGGATGCTCATGATGTTGAAGGCCTGCGAGAGGCCGGGGTTCGCGTCCACGTCGACCTTGACGACGTCGACGGCACCCTCGTACTTCTCCGCGAGCTTCTCGAGCTCCGGGGCGACGAGGCGGCATGGGCCGCACCAGGCGGCCCAGAAGTCGACGATGACGGGGCGCTCGGCCTTGAGCACCAGCTCCTCGAACGTCGTGTCGGTTGCGTGCTTGATCTCGACCATGGGTCGTGCGGTTCCTTTCTCCCGGTGATGCGGGGCGCGGTCCGTCCTAGCGGGCGAGGACCTGAATCAGGCGGTAGGCCTCGAGGACCCGGGGGTCCGCGAGCCGGTAGTAGACGGTGCTGCCCTCGCGACGGGTCGTCACGAGCCCGGCCGAGCGGAGCACCGCGAGGTGCTGGGACATGTTGGGAACCTGGCAGCCGACGCAGGTCGAGAGCTCCGAGACGGAGGCCTCGCCGGCGGCGAGCGTTTCGAGGACGCAGAGCCGCTTGGGGTCGGCCAGCGCCCGCCCGATCAGGGCTGCGCGCTGCTTCTCGAGGTCGTTCGAGGTTGCGGTGAGTTCCACGGGAGGAAGTATCTCATTACTTGCGCAACTACGCAAGTGGATATCCCTGCGCCGGTGGAGCCGTGGGCCGCGTGCCGGTTTCCCACCCAAGCCGGCGTCCCAGTGGGCCGGACCCGACGATCCGGCGGGTTGCGCTGGTCAGCCGGCGAGGGTTCCGCAGGTCACGCAGAACCGTGCCCCGGGAGCGAGGGGTGCGCCGCACCCGGCGCAGGTGGCATCGCCGGCGGGGGGCGACGTGGTCGCCTGGGCGGGGGTGACCGGCGCAGGCGAGGCGGACACGGGGGTGGGCGCCACGCGGTCGGGGGCCGCCGGGGCCGCCGGGGCCGTGGGGGAGGG
>JBBSAS010000065.1:0-8209 GCA_038252055.1 Candidatus Limnocylindrales bacterium | reverse complement strand
GCGATCGCTGCGGCGATGACGAGCCTCCACGAGGTCTCGGGCGGCCGGCCGATCGACCGGGCGATCCTCCTCGACGGCTTCCTCTCCCGGCTCGAGGCCCGCGTCGAGGCGCTCCGGGCCGGTCGGTTCCCGATCGACGACTGGACGGCGCGGCAGGTCACGACCGGGCGCCTGGTCCGGCTCGAGGGGCACGGCGGCGCATCCGAGGAGGTTCGTGCGGTGGGACTCGATCCCCGCACCGGGGCCCTCCTCGTGGAGGATGCGGCGGTCCCCGGCGGGGAGCGCGAGATCCACGCCGGCGAGGTGGTCCACGTGCGCCTCGCCGCCAGCCCGGCGCCCGGCATGCTGCCGGCACCGAACCCGCCCACGGCCTCGGCCGCGGCCGGCGTGTAACGGAACGGCGGCCGCGGTGTTCGGAAGGATGGGAGGACGGGGCGTCGCCGGCACGGCCGGGCGGATCGTCGCGCTCGACCCGGACCGAAGCCTCGTTCGGGCGGCCCAGGCCGACCCGGCCGCGTTCGACGCGCTCTATCGGAAGTACCTTGCCCAGATCTACAGCTTTGCCCACCACGAGCTCCGGGATCACCACGAGGCGGAGGACGTGACCGAGCGGATCTTCCTCTTCGCCCTCGAAGCATTGCCGCGCTTCCGCGAGGGAGCTCCCGACGAGCCGGGCGGCGAGGCCTCGACCTTCCGCGTCTGGCTCTTCCGGATCGCGCGCAACGCGATCTCGAACCACCGGCGCGGTCTCCGCCGGAGGCCGGTCGCCCCCCTCGAGGCGGCCGGCGCGGCGCCGTCTGCCGACGACGTGGAGGGCGGCGTCGTGGCCCGTGCCGAGGCCTCCGCGGCGTGGGCGGCCGTCGCCCGCCTCCCGGCCGATCGCCGCCAGGCGGTGGTACTGCGCTTCGTCGAGGAGATGAGCACCGCCGAGATTGCCGGAATCCTCGGCCGGTCCGAGGGCGCGGTCCGGGTCCTCCTCCACCGTGCCCTCCGCGCGGTCGCTCGCGACCTCGTCGGATCTGGGGTGACCCGATGACGGCCGGCTGGCCGCTCGGCGCCGATGGGCCCGAGGCGCTCGCGACCGACCGGTACCTCGACGCCCTCCTGGCCGCGGACGAACGCCGCGCCGATGACGCGCCCGCGGGGCTGTCGCTCGACCCCGCGATGCGGTCGACGGCGCTCCGACTGCGCGCCGAGCTCGTGCGGGTCCATCCGTCCTTCCGCTTCGAGGATCGGCTCGCCCGTCGGCTGGCCGCCGCGGCAAGTCTCCCCGAGGCAGCCGCGGCCCCCGCGGGCGAGACCCGCGTGGCCGGGGCCCCCACGCCCGACCTCCCCGCAGCAGCCGCGGCGCGGCCCGATGGGACCCTGATCCCATTCGATCGAGGTGCGCGCGCTCCGCAGGATCGTGACGTCCGCTTCGGCGGTCCCGACCGGCGGCCGCTCCTCGTCGGGGGCGCGGTCACGTCCGCGGCCCTGAGCCTGGCCGGGGCCGCGTTCATCGCCTGGCGGCTCACCCACGGTTCGTCGGTGGATCCGATGTCCCGGGCCGTCCGCCTCGTCCGCGGCGGGCGCGAGCTCCTGCCCCGAGCGGTCTCCTGATGCCGATCACGCTGCCGTTCCGGCCCCGCCGCGAGAGCTACCCGGAGGACCTCTGGACGCAGTGCCCGGGCTGCTCCGAGATGCTCTTCAACAAGCACCTCGACAAGTCCGAGCGCGTCTGCCCCTCCTGCGGCCATCACTTCCGCGTCTCGGCGCCGGCCCGCCTCGCCCAGCTCCTCGACGCGGGCACCTTCCGCGAGCAGGATGCCGGCCTCGTCTCGCGCGATCCGCTGGGGTTCGTCGACAGCAAGCCCTACGCGGACCGCCTCGTCGCGGCCCAGACCGCGACCGGCCGCAGGGACGCCGCGATGTGGGGCTTCGGGTCGATCGGCGGCCGCCCCGTCGCGATCTGCGCCCTCGACTTCACGTTCATGGGTGGCTCGATGGGTTCCGTGGTCGGCGAAAAGGTCACCCGCGCGGCCGAGGGCGCCGTTGCCCGCCGGCTGCCGCTCGTCGTCGTGAGCGCCTCCGGCGGAGCGCGGATGCAGGAGGGGACCCTGGCCCTGATGCAGCTCGTCAAGACGCTCGCCGCCCTCCAGTCGCTGCGCGACGCCGGGGTGCCATACGTCTCGGTGATGGCCGACCCGACCACGGGCGGGGTCTTCGCCTCGTTCGCCGCCCTCGGTGACGTGAACCTCGCCGAGCCCAACGCCCTGATCGGGTTCGCCGGGGCGCGCGTCTCGGCGGGCACGATCGCCGAGGAGCTGCCGCCCGGCTTCCAGCGAGCCGAGTTCCTCTTCGCCCACGGGTTCGTCGATCGCGTCGTGCCGCGCGGCGACCTCCGCGACGAGATCGCGGCGATCCTCGACGTCCTCGCTCCCGTCCCCGCGGAGCACGGCCCCGGGACCATCCCCCATGGTTGACCGCCTGCTGGGACGGCCGCGCGACGACGAGCCGCGCGTCGCTGCCGCGGCCCCGGACGATCCTCGCGACGCCGTCTGGGCACGGGTCCTGCAGGCCCGCAATCCTCGCCGGCCCCACACGCTCGGGCTCGTCGCCGCGATCGCCGACGACTTCACCGAGCTCCACGGCGACCGGCTCTTCGGCGACGACGGGGCGATCGTCGCCGGCGTCGGCCGGATCGACGGCCGGCGTGTCGTGATCGTCGGTCACCAGAAGGGGGCCGACACCGAGGAGAACATCCGCCGGAACTTCGGGATGGCGAAGCCCGAGGGCTTCCGGAAGGCGATCCGCCTCTTCGAGCTGGCCGATCGATTCGGGATCCCGGTGGTCACCTTCGTGGATACTCCGGGCGCCTATCCCGGCGCCGAGGCCGAGGAGCGCGGTGTTGCCGACGCGATCGCCAACGCGATCATCACGATGTGCCGGATCCGGGTTCCCATCGTGACCGTGATCACCGGGGAGGGTGGCTCGGGAGGTGCGCTCGCGATCGCCGCCGGTGACGTGGTCGTCGCGCTGGAGAACGCGGTCTACGCCGTGATCAGTCCCGAGGGCTGCGCCTCGATCCTCTGGCGGACCGCCGAGAAGGCGCCCGACGCGGCGCTGGCGATGCGGATGTCGGCCGCCGACCAGCTCGAGCTCGGAGTCGTGGACCTGGTCGTCCCCGAGCCGGGCGAGGGCGCGCACACCGATGCCGCGGAGACGGCTCGCCGCCTCCGGACCGTCATCGTGGAGCAGCTGGATCGCCTGGCCGCCCTTCCCGCGGACGAGCTCGTGGCGGCCCGGACCCGGCGCTACCGCGCCTTCGGCGCCTTCGAGGACCTCGGTGGCTCGGCGATCGAGGAGCCCGCGGAGCGCCCCAGCCTGGCCGATCGACTGCGACGGGCCCTGGGTCCGGTCGGCCGAACGCTCGGGACGCTCGGTTCCCGCGATGGCCGCGACCAGCCTCCGGCCCGTGAGGAGGTCTGACCCATGACGAGCCCGGGCGAGGCGCGCCGCCCCCGAACCGAGGAGGAGCGCCTCGCGGACCACGCCGCGATCGAGCGCCTCGCGGGCGAGCTCCTTCCGGCGCTCGCGGCGGGCCTTGCGAGCGCCGGGCTCGCCGAGGCGGACGTGCGCGAAGACGACTGGCGCATTCGTCTCCGCCTGGCCGTCGACGCGGCACCGCCCCATCGCGCCGTACCGACGGCCGAGCGGCCGGCGATGCGGACGGAGTGGCCGGCACCGGAGCGGCCGACACCGGAGCGGCCGACACCGGATCGCGCGTGGGAGACGGATCCCGTCGCCGCGGAGGTCGCACCGGGCGACGGGTTCGACGCCGGGCCGGCGGAAGGTCCGGTGGCCGCGACCTCGCCCGCCGTCGGGTACGTTCGGCTGCGACCGGGCATCGTCCCGGGTGCTCGCGTCCGCTCCGGTGATCCCCTCGGGACCGTGGACGTGCTGGGGGTCCCCCACGAGATCGCCGCGCCCGCGGACGGGATCGTGGGTGCGAGCTTCGTGGAGACCGGCGATCCCGTGGAGTACGGCCAGGAGATCATGGAGATCGGTCTCGACGCTGCGGCGCCCCCGGCCGACGGCCGAGGTGTCGGCTGATGTTCGAGCGCGTCCTCATCGCGAACCGCGGCGAGATCGCCCTCCGGATCCTCCGCGCCTGCCGGACGCTCGGGATCGGCGCGGTGATCGCCTACAGCGAGGCCGACCGCGAGTCGCTCGCCGTCCAGCTCGCCGACGAGGCGATCTGCATCGGCCCGGCCGACACGCGGCGCAGCTACCTCTCGGCGTCGAGCATCATCTCCGCGGCGATCGTGACCGGCTGTGACGCGATCCACCCGGGATACGGGTTCCTCTCGGAGGACGCCGGGTTCGCCGAGGCCGTCACCGCCCACGGGATCACGTTCGTCGGACCCTCGGCGGAGGTCCTCGACCGGTTCGCCTCGAAGGAGGGGACGCGCCGCCTCCTCGCCTCCCACGGCCTTCCGACGATCCCCGGCTCAGAGGGGATGCTCCGGGACGACGGCCACGCCCTCGCCGAGGCCGAGCGGATCGGGTACCCGGTGCTCGTCAAGCCGTCGGCGGGCGGCGGCGGCAAGGGCATGCGGATGGTCCGCACCCCGCGCGAGCTCCAGGCCGCCCTCCGCGTCTGCCGCTCCGAGGCCCGAGCCGCGTTCGGCGACGACTCGCTCTACCTGGAGCGGTGGCTCGAGGAGAACCGCCACGTCGAGGTGCAGGTGGTCGTGGACCGCTACGGCCAGGGCGTCCACCTCGGCGAGCGCGACTGCTCGGTCCAGCGACGCCACCAGAAGCTCATCGAGGAAGCGCCGACGCCGGCCCTCGGGCCCGCCGCGCGCGAGGAGCTTGCCGAGCTCGCCCTGCGGGCTGTCGTCGCCGCCGGCTACGAGAACCTCGGGACCCTCGAGTTCCTCGTCGACCCCGACGGGCAGTTCTACTTCATCGAGATCAACTGCCGGATCCAGGTCGAGCACCCGGTGACCGAGTACCTGACCGGGATCGACCTCGTCGCGACCCAGCTCCGGATCGCCGCCGGCGAGCCGCTCGGCTTCGCGCAGGCCGACGTCCGCATGACCGGCCACGCGATCGAGTTCCGGATCAACGCCGAGGATCCGGCCCACGACTTCCAGTCGCAGGCCGGCACGATCGAGCGATATATCAGCCCGGGAGGGCCCGGCGTCCGGATGGACTCCCACCTCTACCCGGGATACGACGTCCCTCCCTACTATGACTCTCTGCTCGGCAAGCTCGTCGTCTGGGGTCCCGACCGACCCTCGGCGATCGCCCGCGGGCGCGCCGCGCTCGACGAGCTCGTCGTGGAGGGGATCGTCACGAACCGGGCCTTCCACCGGGCCGTGCTCGACAACCCGGCGTTCGTCGAAGGCCGGGTGACGACGAACCTCATCGACCGGGTTGGCGGCGGCGCCTTCCTCGCCTCGCGGAGCTGAGGGCCCATGCAGACCTGCACCCGTTCTCCGCTCGGCGCAGCGCCGCCGGGCGACACTGACCGACCGTACCGGAGCCCATCGTGACCGAGCCGATCCACACCGCCCGCGAGATCGAACAGCTGATCCCGCACCGCTGGCCCTTCCTCCTCGTCGACCGGATCGACGAGTACGACCCCGCCGCGCAGCGGATCGTGGGGGCCAAGGCCGTGACCGCCACCGAGTGGTTCTTCGCCGGCCACTTCCCTGGGATGCCGGTCATGCCCGGCGTCCTCCAGGTGGAGGCGCTGGCCCAGACGATGGCCGTCTACGTCGCGAAGCAGGAGGGCTTCGGCGACCGGATCGGGCTCTTCGCCGGGATCGACGGCTGCCGCTTCAAGCGGGTCGTGAAACCGGGCGACGTCCTCCGCCTGGAGGTCACGATGGAGAAGCTCGGCCGCCGCTTCGGCCGCGGGGTCGGCGTCGCCAGCGTGGACGGCGAGGTCGCCTGCGAGGTGACGCTCTCCTTCGTCATCCCGGACGCGTCGGTGCTGCGCTGATGACCCGGATCGCCCTTTTCTCCGACGTCCACGGCGTCGTCCAGGCCCTCGAGGCCGTCCGCGAAGCCGTCCGGGCCGCCGCGCCCGACGTCGTGGCCGTGGCCGGCGACCTGGCCCTCAACGGCGGCGATCCCGCCGCCTCGATCGACGCGATCCGGGCCCTGGAGGCCGAGGGCGCCCTCGTCGTCCAGGGCAACACGGACATCGCGGTGGCCGACTTCGACTACGGCGCCGCGTTCCCGTGGATGGGCGACGGCGTCCCCGAGTCGATGAAGGCCGCTGCCGCCTGGGCCCACGACGAGATTGGCCCGGAGCGGGTGGACTGGCTCCGCCGGCTCCCGGCCGAGCGGCGCGTCCGGGCCGACGACGGCACCCTGGTCCTCGTGACCCATGCTTCCCCGGGGTCGCAGACGGCCGGCTTCGACCAGGGTCTCGACGAGAACGTCTACCTCGAACGCCTGGGCCGCACCGACGCCCGGGTCATCTGCTGCGGCCACACCCACGTCCCGGAGGTCCGCGACTTCGGCTGGAAGGTCATGGTCAACAGCGGGAGCGCCGGCTACGTCTTCGACGGCGACCCGACCGCCTCCTGGGCCCTCCTCGACATCGTGGACGGGACGGTCACCGCGGAGATCAAGCGCGTCGCGTTCGACGCCCTCGCCGCGGCCGACGCGGTGGCGGAGCGGGGCCTGCCCGGCGACGTCTACCGGGCCGCCACGATCCGCACCGGGAAGCTCGTTCGGTGACCGGGGCGCCGGTGACCGGGGCGCCGGGGGCCGGAGCCGGATCGGGCGGCGAGGGCCGGCGGGTGGTCGTCACGGGGCTCGGCCTCGTCACGGCGCTCGGCACCGGCGTCGCCGCGACCTGGGACGGCCTCGTCGCCGGTCGCTCCGGGATCGGGCCGATCACCGCTTTCGACGCCACCGGGCTGGCCTCGCGGATCGCCGGCGAGGTGCCGGACTTCGACCCGTCCGCGGTCCTCGACCGCAAGGACCAGCGCCGCAACGACCGCTACACGCAGCTCGCGCTCGTCGCCACGCGCGAGGCGATGGCCGCGGCCGGGCTGCCGGAGCGTCTCGAGGGCGAGCTTGCCCTGCGGACCGGCGCCATCCTGGGGACCGGCATCGGCGGCGGCATCACCTTCTCCGAGGCGGTCACGGTGGCCGCCGAGAAGGGTCCCGACCGGATCAGCCCGTTCTTCATCCCGATGGCGATCCCGAACCTCGCCGCCGGCCAGGCGTCGATCGTGTTCGGGGCGATGGGGCCGAACTTCGCGGTCTCCTCGGCCTGCGCCAGCGGCGGGCATGCGGTCGGCGAGGCCTGGGAGACGATCCGGCGCGGCGACGCGGAGGTGATGCTGGCCGGGTCGAGCGAGGCCGGGATTCACCAGGTCCTCGTCGGCGGGTTTGCGGCGATGCGGGCACTCTCCACCCGCAACGACGACCCGGAGGCGGCCTCCCGCCCGTTCGACCGGGGCCGCGACGGGTTCGTCATCGGCGAGGGCGCGGGAACCCTGGTCCTCGAGGAGCTCGGGCACGCCCGCGCTCGAGGTGCGGAGCCGCTCGCCGAGCTCATCGGCTACGGCGCGTCCGCCGACGCGCACCACATCACGCTGCCGGCGCCGGGCGGCGCCGGCGCGATCCGGGCGATCCGCCGGGCGCTGGAGAAGGCGGGGCTCTCCGCGGACGACGTGGAGCACGTCAACGCCCACGCCACGTCCACGCCGGAGGGCGACCGGGCGGAGCTGGAGATGCTCCACGGGCTGTTCGGGGCGCGGGCAGGGGAGGTGAGCGTGACGGCGAACAAGAGCATGCTCGGCCACACCCTCGGCGCAGCGGGCTCGATCGAGGCCGCGGTCACGATCCTGAGCCTGCGCCACGGGCTGATCCCGCCGACGGTCAACCTCGCGGACCCCGACGAGGCGGCGGCCGGCCTCGACCTCACCCCGAACGTCGCCCGACGGCGCCCGATCGCGGTCGCGGTGAGCAGCTCGTTCGGATTCGGCGGCCAGAACAGCGCCCTCGTCTTCCGGCGGTGGGACGGATGACGGACGAACCGCTGGTCCCCGCCGTGGACGGTGACCTTCCCCCCGCGCCCGACGCCCCGCCGCTCGCCGCCGGGGACGCCTCGCTCGTCGCGCTCGTTGCGCGCCTCTCCGCAACCCTCGAGGAGGCCGGCCTCTCCGAGCTGGAGATTTCCGTCGGCGGCACGGCGATC
>JBBSAS010000064.1:0-8266 GCA_038252055.1 Candidatus Limnocylindrales bacterium | reverse complement strand
CGAGATGCCCCTCGGGACGCCGATCGCGAAGTTCATCTACGACATCGGCGAGGGCGGCACGAACGGCCGCGACATCAAGGCCGTCCAGACGGGCGGACCGTCGGGCGGCTGCATCCCGGCCGACATGTTCGACACGCCGGTCGACTACGAGTCGCTCGCCCAGCTCGGCTCGATCATGGGCTCGGGCGGCATGGTCGTCATGGACGAAGACAACTGCATGGTCGACGTCGCCCGCTACTTCATCGAGTTCACCCACTCGGAGAGCTGCGGGAAGTGCGTCCCCTGCCGTGTCGGGCTCGACAAGGCGCTCCAGATCCTCGACCGCTGCACGATCGGGAAGGCGACCCACGCGGACCTCGACCAGCTCGACGAGCTCTGCCGGATGGTCCGCGACACCTCGCTCTGCGGCCTTGGCCAGAGCGCGCCGAACCCGGTCCTCACCACGCTTCGCCACTTCCGCCACGAGTTCGAGGACCACATCGTTGCGAACCGCTGCCGGGCCGGGGTCTGCGAGGACCTGGCGCTCTCACCGTGCGAGAACTCGTGCCCCCTCCACATGAACATCCCGCGCTTCCTCCAGCTCTACAAGGAGGGGCGGATCGAGGACGCCTTCCTCTCGGTCATCTTCGACAACCCGCTGCCGGCCTCGACGGGCCGCGTCTGCCAGCACCCTTGCGATGATCGCTGCCGCCGCTCCGCGATGGACGAGGCGGTGAACATGCGCGACGTCCACCGCCTGATCGCCGACGAGGTCTACCTCACGGACCGCTTCGAGCCGATGATCACGCGCGTCCTCGAGCGGCAGATGGAGCCGACCGGGCGCGAGATCGCGATCGTCGGCGCCGGCCCGACCGGGCTCGCCTGCGCCTTCTACCTCGCCCTCCTCGGCCACAGCGTGACCGTCTACGACTCGCGGCCGGCGGCCGGCGGCATGCTCCGTTACGCCCTGCCGGAGTACCGCCTCCCGAAGGCGGTCCTGGATCGGGAGGTCGAGCTGATCGAGCGGCTGGGCGTGAAGTTCCAGTTCAACGTCAGCGTCGGCGACGAGGTCACCCTCAACGACATCTCCCACCAGTACGACGCCACGTTCCTCGCGATCGGCACCTGGAAGGAGGCCTGGGTCTACCTGCCGGGCACGGAGCTCGCCGGGGTGATCCCGGCCCTCCCGTTCCTCGAGGCCGTCTCCCGGAACCAGGAGGTCCCGGTCGGGAAGAACGTCGTCGTCATCGGCGGTGGCAACGCCGCGATCGACTCGGCGCGGACCGCTCGGCGGCTCGGCGCGGAGGTGACCGTCGTCTACCGGCGGGAGCGGCGCGACATGCCGGCGATCCCCGAGGAGATCGAGGCCGCCGAGCACGAGGGCGCGAAGGTCGTCTATCTCTCCGCCCCGCACCGGATCGTCGGCGACAAGAACGGCCAGGTCCGGGCGCTCGAGGCGGTCCGGACGAAGCTCGGCGAGTTCGACACGTCCGGCCGCCGCCGGCCGATCCTGACTGACGAGGTGATCCGCTTCGAGTGCGACACGGTGATCCTCGCGGTGGGCGAGAAGGTGGACCCGGACTTCCTGAAGGCATCCGGTCTCGAGGTCCAGGAAGCCGGGACGATCGAGGTGGATCGCTACACCCTCGAGACGAGCCGCGACCGCTTCTACGCGGGCGGCGACCTCATCACGGGTGCCTCGAACGTCTCGAACGCGATGGGCTACGGGAAGAAGGCCGCCCGCAACATCGACGAGAAGCTGATGGGGCGGCGGCGCTTCGAGGGCCTTTTCCCCGCGTTCGAGTACCACATGGAGCCGCCCGAGACACCCGGCGAGTCCGGGCGCCACGTCCCCGGCGAGATGCCGGCGGCCGAGCGGGTCCGCTCATCCGCCGAGGTCTCGCTCGGGCTCACCGCCGTGGCGGCGATGGCCGAGACCACCCGTTGCCTGCGCTGCGACGTTCGCAGCGTCGAGAGATAGAGGGGACCGCCGTGACCGAGAAGGTGAAGGTCCGCATCGACGGCGAGGTGATCGCGGCCAGCGCCGGCCAGACGATCCTCGAGGTCGCCCGGGCGAACAACGCCTACATCCCGGCTCTCTGCTACATGGAGGGCATCTCCGCCGTCGGCGCCTGCCGGCTCTGCGTGGTGGAGATCTCGGGCGTGGGGCGGCTGCAGCCCGCCTGCACCACCCCCGTCGCCGAAGGCCTGGCGGTCGTCACCGACTCCCCGCAGCTCCACGCGTACCGGAAGATGGTCCTCGAGCTCCTCTTCGCGGAGCGCAACCATATCTGCGCCGTCTGCGTCTCCTCGGGCCACTGCGAGCTGCAGACCCTGGCCCAGGAGCACGGCGTGACGTACGTCCGCTACCCCTACAACTACCCGCGCCTGTCCGTGGACACGACGCACCCGCGCTACGTCCTCGACCACAACCGCTGCGTGCTCTGCTCTCGCTGCGTCCGCGTCTGCGCGGAGATCGAGGGCGCCCACGTCTGGGACGTGGCCGGCCGGGGGGTCCAGTCGATGCTCGTCTCCGAGCTCAACCGGCCCTGGGGCGAGGCCACCTCCTGCACGAGCTGCGGCAAGTGTGTGCAGGCCTGCCCGACCGGCGCGTTGGTCGAGAAGGGCTGGGCGGTCGAGGAGATGACGAAGAAGCGGGAGGTCGTCAGCCGGCTCACCTCCATGCGGGAGGGCAACTGATGGACCGCGTGAAGATCGGGACCTGCTGGCTCGACGGCTGCTCGGGCTGCCACATGTCGCTCCTCGACATCGACGAGGCGATCGTGGCCGTCCTCCGCAAGGCCGACATCGTCTTTGGTCCGCTCGTCGACGCCCAGGAGTGGCCCGAGGGCACGGACGTGGCGGTGATCGAGGGCGCGATCAGCAGCACCGACGACCTTAAGCTCGCTCGGATCGCCCGCGCTCGGAGCAAGGTGGTCGTCGCCCTCGGTGACTGCGCGGTGACGGGGAACGTGCCGGCGATGCGGAACGGGATCCCCACCCGGGAGCTCCTCGAGCGCATCTACGTCGAGGGGGCGACCGCGCAGCCGGGTGTGCCGACGGACAACGTGCCGGCCCTCCTCAAGCAGGCGCAGCCGCTCCACCAGTCGATCGCAGTGGACGTCCACGTCCCCGGCTGCCCGCCCAAGCCGAACGCGATCCTCATGGTCCTCTCCGATCTCCTCGAGGGCCGCAAGCCGGACCTCGGGTCCAAGCTGCGGTTCGGGTAGGCGCGCGATGGCGACGAGGAAGACGACGTCGGGCAACGGGGCGCGCGCCCCGCGCATCCTGAACGAGAGCGTGCCGGTCGCGACGGCGCCGGTCGCCGAGGCGGCGGAGGGGAGGAAGCCGATCATGACGAAGATCACGATCGATCACGTGACGCGGATCGAGGGGCACGGCAGGATCACGATCACCGTGGACGACGCCGGCGAAGTGGCCGACGCGCAGTTCCACGTTACCCAGGTCCGCGGCTTCGAGAAGTTCACCGAGGGACGGCCGTACTACGAGATGCCGGCGATCACCTCGCGGATCTGCGGCATCTGCCCGGTGAGCCATCTGCTCGCCTCGGTCAAAGCCTGCGACGAGATCATGGCCGTCCGCGTGCCGGAGACCGCCGGCAAGCTGCGCGAGCTTCTCCACTGCGCCCAGATCGTGCAGTCGCACGCGCTCTCGTTCTTCCATCTCTCGGCGCCGGACCTCCTCCTCGGGATGGATGCCGACCCGGCCCGGCGCAACATCGCCGGTCTTCTCGAGGACCATCCCGACGCCCTCCGTGACGGAATCGCCCTCCGGAAGTTCGGCCAGCAGGCCATCGAGCGCCTCGCCCGCGAGCGGGTCCACCCCTCGTGGACGGTCCCCGGCGGCGTCAACGCCCCGCTCGACCCGCAGGCCCGGGAGAAGATCCTCGCCGAGCTGCCCGCGGCCATGGCGATCGTGAAGCGCACCCTCGTGCTCTGGAAGAGCACGGTGGACAGCTTCCCGGCCGAGATCGAGTCCTTCTCGAACTTCCCGACGATGTACTGCGGCCTCGTGGGACCGGACGGGTCGGCACGCCTCTACGACGGCAACCTTCGCTTCGTCGGCTCCGACGGGACGATCATCGCCGACCAGGTGCGTCCCCAGGACTACGCGACGTACATCGGTGAGGCGACCCTGCCGAACTCGTACCTCAAAGCGCCGTACTACCGGCCGGTCGGCTTCCCCGACGGGATCTACCGGGTGGGCCCGCTGGCACGGCTCAACGTCGCCGACCGCTGCGGGACGCCGGCCGCCGACGCGGAGCTCGACGAGTTCCGGAGCCGCTACGGGCGGATCGTCCAGAGCGGCTTCCACTACCACTACGCGCGCCTGATCGAGGTCACCTACGCGCTCGAGCGGATGGCCCAGCTCCTCGACGACCCGGCGATCCTCGGCACGATGGTCCGCGCCCACGCCGGCGTCAACGCGCGCGAGGGGATCGGGATCATCGAGGCGCCCCGCGGGACGCTCATCCACCACTACAAGGTGGACGCCAACGGGGCGATCACGTGGGCCAACCTCATCGTCGCGACCGGCCACAACAACCTCGCGATCGGCCGGGGCGTGCTCCAGGTCGCGAAGAAGTTCGTCAGCGGGAAGAAGATCCAGGAGGGCGCCCTCAACCGGGTCTCCGCCCTCGTCCGGGCCTACGATCCGTGCCTCAGCTGCTCGACCCACGCCGTGGGAGTGGCCCCCGTGATCATCCAGCTGCGCGGGCCGGACGGCGAGCTCCTCGACGAGGTGGCGACGCCGTAGCCTGTCGCGCGTCGGTCCCCGGCGAGCCTCGGGCCCGCGCGCTCGGGCGGCCGTTGTTCGGCGTCCGTCGGCCGAGCCGCCGCGCGCCCGCGTGCCTGGTCGTCCGCCCGCGTGCCCGTGGTACGTCGCCCGGTCGTCCGCCCGTGGTCGGCGCCCGGGGATCGGCCCCTACTCGCCGCTGCCCTCGGACGAGGCGGCGCGGCCAGCGCCGACGCCGGCGCTCTCCGCGAGCCAGCGGCCGAGGCTGCCGCGCCACATGGCCCGGGCGTGGAACGACCCTTCCGGCGAGATTCCGGCGGAGATGCCGTACCGGACGAGCGTCTCGAGGAGCGGCGTCAGCTGCGCGCCGTAGACGGACATGCAGGCCTCAGGGTCCACGCCGGGCCACGAGTAGCAGGAGACCACCGTGCGTCGCTGGGCGTTCTGGATCCCGGGCGGCAGGCGGTCCCAGGCGGGATCGTCCGGGCCGAACTCCCACTGGTCGAGGTTGCCCTGGGGGATTCCCTCGATCCCCCGCACCACCGGCGGATCGCCGTCGAGCAGGTAGGGATCGACCGCCAGGTCGCAGACGACCGCGTGGGACGGCATGAAGCCGATCCAGTCGTTCGGGAAGAGCGCCCGCGACGTGTCGCGCCGGGCCGTCGCATCGACGAGGATGTCCGTCACCGCGAGGCGACGCTGGAGGTAGGCGGCGTTGCCCGACAGGTTCTGGTCCACGACGACCACCTCGACCCCGGGCAGTCCCTCGCGCAGGAAGCGCTCGTTGCGGGTGTCGTCGCCGCACCGCGCGGCCCACTCCACGGCGAGCTTGCCGACCCCGCCGGCACCGAGGATCGTGACCCGGACCGGGAGCCGCATCGGTGAGAGGAGCGGCGGCCAGCGCCGCTCCAGGGCGCCGAACGCTGCCGCGAGGCCGTTGCGGGCCACGTCACGGAGGTTCTGGACCAGGCGCTGCCCGGCGTCGCTCGTGACCATGTCGAGGGCGATCGCCTCGACGCCACGGTCGCGAAGCAGCTCCACGCGCTCGGGCCGCGTCGTGAGGTGGAGCATCGAGACGAGGAGCGACCCGCGCCGGAGCAGCTCGTAGCGGCCCTCCGGCGCCCGGAGCACGACCACGACGTCCTGGGCGTAGGTCGTCGGCTCGTCCACGACGTGGACGTTCGGCGAGACGGCCCGGTAGGCGTCGTCGTCGATGCTCATGCCGGCCCCCGCCCCGGCCTCCACGAAGACGTCGAGGCCCTTGTTCGCGAGCAGCGCGATCAGCGGCGGCAGGAACGCGCGCCGCTCCCCGGGCTCGTTGTACATCCGCGGGAAGCCGAACGTGAGCGCGTGGTCGGGGGCCATCAACCGTCCTCTGTCGCCGGGTTCGCCGCGGCGCCGACACTCGCGTCGCCCATCGGTTCCACGCGGTAATCATCGACCAGTCGTGGCGACCCCGCATCGCGGCCCCGCACGGCCGCCCGCCGCGGCCGCACCGCCGCGCCGCACTGCACCGCCGCGCCGCACGGCACCGCCGCCCCGCCGCGCGACGCGGGACGCTCCTATCGCGAGCCGCCCCCGCCCGCGGGGCTGTCGCCATCCGGTTCGCAATATCAGCCGGGGCGCTGGTATCCGCCGCCGGCCCCCCAATCCGTCCGGGATATCAGCCGGGGCACTGTTGGGCGCGGTCCCGGACGGCCGGAGCCGCCGCCAGCCCCGCGCCGGACCGGTTGTCAGGCTCGCGGCAGGCGGCGCGACGTCGGCATGACCCCGCGCGGGGGCCGCAACTGGCACGCAACGGCATCCGGGCTGATATTCCGGACCGTCGAGATGCGCTCACCGATCGTCGCGTACCCCTCCGTCCGACTGGCTGGGACTCTGCTGGTGAAGCACCATCTGCCAGGTGCCCGCGTGCCTCGCGTAGACGGAGGCGCAGTTCGCCACGTAGGGCTTGCCGTTGCGCGTGGCCGAGCCGCGGTACACGAGGGCCGCTACGTCGTCTGCGAGATCCAGCAGACGCGGCTCGTCGATCCGGACATCGGCCCACGCTTCCGTGACGTCGGCCATCGTCGATCGGCGCGCCGAGTCCTTGTCCATCACGCCCCGGAGAAGACCGCCAGGCCGTCGTCCCGCATGTGCTCGGCGTAGTACTCGGGATCGCGCGTCGCATGCCAGAAGCCTTCTTCGAACTGGATGAGGGTGTCAAGTGTGGTCACAGTGCTGCCTCCGTGCGTGTCGCTTGAGGATCGCGAATCGGGAGGACCGGTGGCTTTCCTCTTCGATCGCGGCCGTTGCAGTGTTCTGCCAGCCGTCAGGCGCCCGGCGACACCGTCCGGAGCCCGGCCAGGCGGGCTGCGGCCGCCTGGCGCTCGTCGTAGGTCACGAAGGCATCGAGAGGCGAGAGATCGACGGCCGCGGCGACGTGGATCGCGTCGAGCGCCCGGAGCGCTGGCTCAGCGAGGGCGCCCGCCGCCAGGAGCACGGCCCGGTCGATCGGCAGTAGCGCCACGGCATCAAGGAGCTCGCCCGCCCGGGCGAGGAGGATCCTCTCGGCCAGCCGCGGGTCCCGTGCCGCGGCCCGGCGGATGGCCCGCGGCACCTCGGCCAGGACGAGATCGGACGAGACCACGTCGGCGTCCCCGAGGTAGGCCCGGAGCGCCGCGCTCTCGGGCTCGTCGCGGACGAGCTTCACGAGGGCGGACGCGTCCGCGTAGTAGAGGGCCATGCCTCAGCGATCGCCGCGGATCTCGTCAAGGGCCAGGCTCAGGGCGCGGGGGTCGCCGTCCATCCGGAGCGACGCAGGCAGCCCGCGGCGCGTCGGGCGCCCGACCCGTCCCTCGGCGATGAGCCGATCGAGCGCGCCGCCGGCGCTCGGCGGAGGGCCCAGCTCGGCGACCGGGCGGTTCCGGTCGGTCACCAGCAGGCGCTCGCCGTTCGCGACGCGACGGAGGTAGACGCTCAGATTCTGGCGCAGCTCGGCGACGCCGACGGTCGTGCTCATGTACACAAAGGTAGCATATCGGCAGCCGGCGAATACGGCCACCGGGGGAGAGCCGGGTCGACGTGGCGCCAACGCCGAGCTCCGAGCCCGAGCCGGGACGCTTGCGCAGATGCGCACACGTGCCGACAATGCCCGGACCAGCCCATGGAGCTGGCCATGCGAGGTGGGGACCATGGCATACCTGGAGGGCGCCGCGCCCGTATCCGCGTCCGGGCTGATCCGCGAGATCTACGAGGAGGATCGCGCGATCCGCGGATACGTGCCCAACTACACCCAGCTGTTCAGCCTCCGGCCGGAGGTCTACCGAGCGTGGAAGGGCCTGATCGGCGCGGTCACGGGCAACATGGACCTGCGCCGGTACGAGCTCGCCACGATCGCCACGATCGCCGCCGCCGCCGCCCTCCGCTGCACCTACTGCGTGGTCGCCCACGGGGCGGTCCTCGCCTCGAAGTTCTTCACGCCCGACGAGGTCGTCGCCCTCGCCCACGACTTTCACGAGGCGGGCCTCGAGCCGATGGACGTCGCCATCAT
>JBBSAS010000063.1:0-8446 GCA_038252055.1 Candidatus Limnocylindrales bacterium | reverse complement strand
CGAGGTGACTTCTACCTCGCACACGAGGAGTGGGAGCCAGCCTGGATGGGCGCGCGCGACCCCGACGAGCGGGAGCGCCTCGCCGGCTTCATCAAGCTCGCTGCGGCATTCGTGCACGCCTCGCGGGGAAACCCGGCCGGGGTGGCGACGAACCTTCGCGGGGCCCGGGAGCGGCTCCGGGCGGCCGTCCGCAGCCCCGACACGGCCGGTGATGCGGACGCGACTCGCGAGGAAGCGGGCGGCGCTTTCGACCTGCCGGCGCTGATCGACGCGATCGACGAGCTCCTCGCCCGGGTCGCATCGCTCTCCCCGGAGCCGGTCGCGGCGCCGGGAGCCCTCCCCGATCCGCCACACGATGTCGCCGGCCCGGCCGGCCGGGCCCGACGACCGCCCCTCGCCCTCGATCCCCCCGCCATCGCCCGGAGGACCTCCGCCTGATGTTCCGCCGCCAGCCGCCGATCCCGACGGTCGCCGTGACCGAGGCCGCCGCAGCGGGCGACTGCCGCGCACCCGGCGGTCCGCTGCTCGTCGACGTCCGCGAGCGCGACGAGTTCGCGAACGTCCGGGCGCCGGGCGCCGTCCTCTACCCGACCTCGTCGATCCTCCTCCGGGTCGAGGAGCTGCCGAGGGACCGGCCGCTGCACGTGGTCTGCGAGAGCGGAAGCCGCTCGGCGGCGGTGACGTCGTGGCTTCTTCGCAACGGGTGGAGTGACGTGAGCAGCGTCGCCGGCGGGATGAACGCATGGCTCCGCGCCGGCCTCGAGGTGCGACGCGGTCCCGTCGCTCCGGGCGAGGGCGACCTGGCCTGATCGGCGATCGGGCCGGGACGTCGCCACCCGGCACCGGGGCGCCGCCGCTTGGCGCCGGACCCGGCACGCGACACCGGACCCTCGTCGACACCGGACCCTCGTCGCATTGACGCGGGACCCCGCCGACGCCTACGCTCGTACCGGCTCGCCGCCGCGCGCCCCGAGCGCCGGACCCGGGCCCATCCTGCGGAGCGTCTCGTGCGTTCGATCCGCGGCCTCGCGACCTTCCTCGCCGCCCGCGGGCCCGGCCCGGATGAACCGGCGTCCCCCGCGCATCCGGCGTCCCCCGCCCCCGCGCATCCCGCGTCCGCTTCGCGCCCCGTCCCGGCCGATGGGGCAGGAACCGCCGTCGACGGGCCCGGCGCCGCCGCTGCCGACGGGGCCGACCCGTGCGGGGCCGCGCGTTCGGCGATGGACGACGCGTGCTCGCTCGCCGACCGGATGAACGCGCTCGCCCTCGCCGGGCAGGAACGCCTCCGCGCAACGCGCCGCGCCTACGACGAGCACGCCAGCCGCCGCGCGGTCGCGGCCGACCTCGCGGATCCGCGCGCGGTCCGCGCCGCGAAGGACGAGGCCCAGGCGAGCTTCCGTCGCGCCCGGCTGGCAGCCGGCGCCCGCGGCGACCTGGAGGCCGCGGCCGGCGAGTGGCTCCGGGAGATCGATCGCATCAATGCTCGCACGCGCGAGGCACGGCGGATCGTCGCCCGCGAGGACGCGGCCGAGAGCGATCTGGTCGTCGCCGTCGAGCGGCTCGGCGTCGAGGTCGACGGCGCCCGGATCGCCGCGGAGAGTGCGGCCGAAGCCTGTCGCAACGCCCGCATCGCGCTCGCCACCTGCGAAGAGCACGAGCGGGTGGGTTCCGTGGGCCCGGTTCCGCACGGTGCCCTCGAACCTGCCTCGGTGATCGCCGGGTCAGTCGCCGTCCCTCGCGCCGTCGAGCCCGGGGCTCCGGTCGAGGTCGCGGCCACGGCGGAGGCGGGCACGGCAGGCACGGAACCCACGGACGAGGTACCCGGGGTGCCCGACTCCGGTGCTGCCGCCGGGGAACCGGCCATCCTCCCGCTGCTGGCGGGCGACCGGGCTGTCCTGCGGCAGCTCGCGGCGACCCTCGGCGAGGGCGACGGCGCTGCGGCCGGCGGCTGGGAGATCCACCTCACGAAGCTCGTCGAGGCGCTGGTCGCACGGGCCGTGGACGGGGCCGCTCTCCTCTTCCCCGATGAGCACCCCTTCTGGGGTCCCTACACCCAGGTCCAGTGCCGCGAGATCGCGGCGGCCCTCAGCGCGCTCGGCTACCGCTACGACGGGAACGGCGGCTTCGCCGACGGCCGCGTTCCGGGCCAGCGCGAGCTCTCCCTCGCGATGGGATATGCAGGCCTCGACCCGATGCGGACGCGGATCTGGCCGACGGAGGCGCTGATGCCCGGCCTCTACGCGGACGTGCAGGTGGACGCCGGGCGCTTCGTGGCGGAGGCCGCCGGCGAGCTGACCCTCGGCGAGATGATCGACCTCCTCGGCCGCCGCGCCGAGGATCTCAGCCCGCTCTGGAACGCCTGGGGGCGGATCCGGCCGCTCCTCCTCGCGCCGGCCTGATCGTCAGGCGGGCGCGGGGCCCTCGTCCGGATCGTCGTCGATCACGACGACGCGGAACGCCTCGGCCGGGGAGCCGATCGGGGCTCCCTCGTCGGTGAGCCAGTCCCGAATCCGCGCCCCGAGCTCGTCCGGGTCGGCGACCTGGCTCGCGTGGCAGCGGAGCGCCGCGATCTTCCGCTCGACCGTGTCGCGCACGTCCACCCAGGCGGCGGGCTCATTCGGCCAGAAGAGGTAGATCCGGCGGACCCGGTGGGCCGCCAGCCCGGCCCGGCTGAGCCCGGGAAAGGCCATCGGGTTCCGGGCGGCGGGGAAGACCGCGTCCACGGCCGCGTCTCCGGCGGCCCGATGGTCGGCGTGGTTGACCCCGGAACCGCGGAAGAAGCGGACCTCCGGGTCGTGGGTGAGCACCGCATCGGGCCGGAAGCGCCGGATCTCGCGGACGAGCAGCTCTCGGAGCGCCAGCTCGTTCGCGAGGGCGCCGTCGGGCTGGTGGAGGAAGACGACCTCGTCGTACCCGACGACCGCGGCGGCGGCCCGCTGCTCCTCCTCGCGCGTGGCCGCGAGCGCCAGTGGGTCGATCTCCGGGTCCTCGCCGCCCTGGTCGCCCGAGGTGCAGCAGACGAGGCGGCCGACCGACCCCGCGTCGATCCAGCGCGCCGCCGTGGCCGCGGGCCCGAAGTCAGCGTCGTCGGGGTGAGCGGCGATCACGAGGAAGCGGTCGGGACGCCACGCGTGCGCCTCCGCGGGCCGGCCGCCGGGATGCGCGTCGAGCGTCATGGCGCGACGCTCCCGACCGCGCACGCGGACCGTTTTGGGGTCATCCATCCTGCTATCATCCGTCCCCGAGGTCTCGCCCGTATCCCCCCACGGGCGGGGCCTTTCTTCATCCTCGTCACTCACCGCGCGCCTGTTCGGCGGCAATCGCGCCCGCGACCTCCTCCGCGTGCCCCTCGGGCGTGACCGTGGGCCAGGTGCGGGCAATCCGCCCCTCGGGCCCGACGAGGAACGTCGAGCGATGGATGCGCATCGACGTGACTCCGTCCTTCGTCCGCTCCCGCCAGGCACCGTATGCCTCGGACGTCGCGTGATCCTCGTCGGAGAGGAGCGGGAAGTCGAGGTGGAACTTCGCCCGGAACCGCCCGTGGCTCGCCGCGTCGTCCGGGCTGATCCCCCAGACCGTCGCCCCGACCGCCGCGAGGGCAGCGCCGGCGTCACGGAACGAGCAGGCCTCGGTCGTGCAGCCGGGGGTGTCGTCCTCCGGGTAGAAGTAGATGACGGTCCAGCGGCCCCGCTGGTCTGCCAGCCGGTGGATCGTCCCGGCCTCGTCGGGCAGGGCGAAGTCGGGCGCCGGGTCGCCGACCGCGGGCATCATCGCCGTCATGAGGTCAGGCTACCGCAGGGCGAGAATCCCCGCGAGAACGGCGACGCCGGCCGCCGCCACGAGCGCATCGACCGGGAGCCATCGGATGACGCGGTAGCGCGTCCGCGAGGCAGCGGCGAAGCCTCGGGCATCCATCGCGACCGCGAGGCGGTCGGCCCGGCGGACCGCGAGGACGAGGAGGCCGACGAGCACGCGCGGGTGCCAGCTGAACCGGAGGCCCCGGGTCCGACGCGCCTCGCGGAGGGCGACGAGGTCGTCGGCGAGCCACGGGATCGCCTGGAGGGCGGCGAGCGCCCCGTAGGCGAACCGCTCCGGGAGACGGGCCTGCTGGGCGAGCGCGTCGGCAAGGTGGGTCGGATCGGTCACCCGGCTCCAGCCGACGCCGACGGCGACGATCGCGACGACCCGGAGGGCAAGGGCGACCCCCGCCCCGGCGGCGGGGACGGTCACGCGCAGTGGTCCGACGGACGCGAGCACGGCCGCTGCCGGATCTCCGTTCGCCGGCGAGAGGAGGGCGTTGAAGAAGCCGACGAGGAGGGCCGCCAGCCAGAGCGGGGCGAGGCCCCGGGCGAGGTCGCCGGGTGCCACGCGCCCGAAAGCCAGGGTTCCCGGGATCGCGACCACGACGACGAAGACGGGGGGCCATGGCTGGGAGGTCGTCGCGAGAGCGATGAGCCAGGCGACGGCGACGCCGAGGGTCACGAGCGGGCTGGCGCGTCCGAGCGGGCTCCCGGCGGTTCGATCGGCGCGGCTCGAGGCCCGGATCACGGCGCCACCACCCCGGGCGCCAACGGTCTCCCCGGCGCCGCTTCCGGTCGGCCCCGTCCGCCCTCGAGGCGGACCGTGCGGCCACCGAGGTCCGATGCGAACCGCAGGTCGTGCGTCGCGGCGATGACGGCCGTCCCCGCCTCCACCCGCTCGCGAAGGAGCGCGACGAGGGCCTCGTACGTTCGTCGATCCTGGCCGAAGGTCGGCTCGTCGAGGGCAAGGAGGAGGGGTGACCGGACGAGCTGCGCGGCGATCGAGAGCCGGCGCTGCTCGCCACCCGACAGGCGATACGGGCTTCGCGCGCCGAACCGGGTCAGCGGGAGGCCGAGCGCATCCGCGACGTCGCCGGCCCGGGCCCGCTCCGTCGCGTCAAGGCCGGCAAGGATCTCGGCCTCCACGGAGGCGGCGAGGAAGCCGCGCTCGGGATCCTGCATGACGTGACCGGCGAGGCGGGCAAGTCGGCGCGCCGGGAGGCGGGCGGGGTCCTGGCCCGCGAGGCGTACGGTCCCCGCCGTCGGCCGCAGGAGCCCGACGAGGAGCCGCAGGAGCGTCGACTTGCCGCTGCCGTTCGCCCCGAGGAGGGCGACCCGTTCCCCGGGCGCCACAGCCAGGTCAGCCTCGCGGAGGACGGGCCGTCGGGGCTCGTACCCGAACGAGACCCCCGCGGCGACCGCGATCGGGAGCCCGGGAGGTGGTGGTGGCATCGAGGGCGGTGGTCGCGGCGTTACGTGCGGTGGCCCGGACCGGACGGGCTCCGGCAGCCAGATCCCGGCGTCGACGAGCGCCGCCCGGTGACGGGAGAGCATCTCCGCTGGTGGGGCGACCGCGATCGGGAGCCCGTCGCTGCCGAGGGCGAGGACGAGGTCGGCGAGCGGCCAGGCGAGGTCCGCCCGGTGCTCGACGAGGACGACCGTCGCTGCCCGGGCGGTCCGAATCGCTCCGAGCGTCTCGCCGAACGCCGCGGCACCGACCGGGTCGAGGTTCGCCGTCGGCTCGTCGAGGACGAGGAGGCCCGGGAGCGGCGCGAGCGCCCCGGCCAGGGCGAGGCGCTGCTGCTCCCCGCCGGAGAGGCGCGCGGTGCGCCGTCGCTCGAATCCCGCGAGCCCGACCTCCCCCAGCGCCGCGGGAACGCGAGCCACCATCGCCGGGCGCGGCCAGCGGCGACCCTCGAGGCCGAACGCCACGTCGTCGTCGACGCGCTCCATGACGAGCTGGCTCGAGGGATCCTGGAAGACGACACCCACACGTTCCACGAGCCGCGCGGGATCGGACGAGCCGGGTTCGATTCCACCCACCGAGAGATGCCCCTCCAGGCGCCCGGGCACCGACCACGGGACGAGGCCGGCGATCGCCCGGACGAGGGTGCTCTTGCCCGAGCCCGACGGCCCGACGACGAGGAGGCAGTGACCCGGCGGGAGGTCGAAGGAGACGCCCGAGACCGCCGGGACCTCGCGGCCGGGATACGCGATCGCGAGACCGCGGGCGACGACCGCGACCGGCGCGCTGCCCGGCGTGGTGTCGGTCGCCACTGCCCGGCTGCGGGCGAGCCGGCCGCTCAGGGCGCCGAACCCTCCGGGCCCGGGAAGCCCTCGAGGACGCCCGCCTCGCGCAGGGCCCGGGCGAGGAAGATCGAGCCACCGGCCACGACCACCACGCCCGAGACGGCCATCAGCGCGCCGACCACGAGCTGCGTCGCGACGGCGACCTCGCTGTAGAAGAAGGCCCAGTCGAGGAGCCATGCCGCCGCGCTCGCGAGGAGTCCCGCGGCGACGACGACCGGCCAGCTGAACGAGTGGTAGCGGGTTGCGAGGAAGGGCAGCTCGCCGGCGAGCCCCTGGGCGATCCCGTAGAGGAGGACGATCACTCCCCACTGGGAGCCGAGGATCGCCGAGACGGAGGCAGCCACCACCTCGGCGAAGATGCCCGACCCGGGGCGTCGAACAACGAGGGGGGCGAGGACCGCGGGAATCAGCCACGGGCCGTAGAAGAGGTTCTGGAGGGGGCCGAGGAACGCGAGCGCGGACCAGGCGATGTTGAGCGCCCAGAAGACGACGCCGAATGCGACGCCGAGGACCGCGGTCACGACGATGTCGCGGGTGCGCCATCCCGAGGGCGGCAGGCTTCGGGTGGGCGATGCGGATGCGTTCATCGGGCAGGAACCTCCACGGTGTGCGTCTCGACGACGAGAAGGAGCCCGGACCGCAGCGAGACGCGGGCGACGGGCCCGGACCGGACGTTGGAAAGGCCGCGCGCCGGCCCGAACCGCAGGGTCTCGTCGCGGAGCGGGTAGCCCAGCCCGTCGGTCACGATGCCCTCGGCATCCGCACCGAACGGGAAGAGCGAGACGAGATCGCCCGCTCGGCCTGTGAGCTCGACCGAACCTGCCGCTGCGGTCGCGTCGAGGACCCGGACCCGCGTCGTGGCGTCGAGGAGGATCGTCTCCCGGCCCCGGAGCGCCGGCAGCACGAGGAGCCAGGCGTTCGCGAGCGCGTGGTCGAAGCGCGGCCCGCCGAGGGCGCCGAGGATCGTGATCCGGAACGCTCCGCGGGCGAGGGCGGCCAACAGCGCGAGCTCGAGGTCGCTCTCATCCTTCGCGGCCGGCGCCAGCTCGACGGGGATCCCGGCGGCCCGGACGGCGGCGAGCCCCTCGGGACCGAGCGAATCCGCGTCGCCGACGACGAGGTCCGGCCGGAGCCCGACGGTCATCGCCTTGCGGGCGCCACCGTCGGCGCCGACGAGGAGCGTCGCATCCGCGTTCCAGCCCGGCCACGCCTCGTCGAGGGCGGCCGGGGGCGCAACGTCCCCGTCGCCGACGAGGATCGCATGGATCAGTGGTCGATCGGGGCCGGGAATCACGACGCCTCCGCTCGGGTGGGACGGAGGCGACGTCTGGACTCCCTTCGCCGGCATGACCCGGATCAGGTTCCGAGGGTCTGCGGATCGCTCCGCACTCTCAGCGCCGTGGCGGCGCTCCCCTGTCCCATTCTGCTGTTCGCGCCGGTCCTCTCCGGCGTGCGCCGATTCTACACCGTCCGCCCGAGAAGCCGGTCCACCCAGGCCGCCACGGACGGAGCCGTCTCGTCGGCGCCCGCCGCCCGGAGCGCCTCCTCGTCGCCGAGCACGGAATCGATCCCCACCGCGCGGGCGCCGGCGGCGCGGGCCATCCGCATGTCGTCGAACGCGTCCCCGACGTACGCCGTCCCTGCGGCTGTGGGGCCGAGCCCCAGCTCGCGGATCGCCCGGAGGAGGGGCGCCGGGTGCGGCTTCGTCTCCGGGAGGTCGTCGCCGTGGACGCGGACCGGCAGGAGGTCCTCGAGGCCGTGCCGCCGCAGCTGGCGTCCCACGTTGTCGCGATGCCCTGCGGTGACGAGCGCGAGCGGATAGCCTGCAGCGTGCAGGCGTCGGAGCGCCTGCTCCGCCCCGGGGAGGAGCTCTCCTTCCTCCCGCCCGCGGTAGACGGCCCACCAGCGGCGTCCGGCCTCCTCGATCTCCGCCCCATCGAGACCCATGGAGCGATAGAGGGCGCGCCAGTCGGGCGTCCAGGTTCGGCAGTAGTCCGCCCAGGCGAGCGGGAGCCCGAAGCTCGCGGCCACCTCTTCGGTGGCCCGGTACATGAGCTCGATCGTGTCGGCGAGGGTTCCGTCCCAATCGAAGACGATGGCGCGCATCGGCCGAATCGTAGCCCGCGCGCCGGTTCGCGGGATCGAGCCTCGGCGGAGGCCGGAACTCGGCCGGGGGACGGAACTCGGCCGGGGGCCGCCTCCGGGCACAGAGCGACCCGGAGGAACCTCCGCGTCGCGTGGGCCTCGGCCGAAGCCTCCGCCATTAGCGAGCTCATGACCCCTCCGGGTCGAGAACCACGGTATCGGGCCGCTGCCGCCGGGTCAATGGCCGTCCT
>JBBSAS010000062.1:0-8559 GCA_038252055.1 Candidatus Limnocylindrales bacterium | reverse complement strand
TCGATCGTCGCGGCCGCGCGTATCTCCGCGGCGGCCCGTTCGGCTTCCGCGGCCGTCCGCGCGTGGACGAGGCAGAGCGGCCGATCCGGTCCGACCGTAGCTCCGACCGGCGCCACCCGGGTGATCCCCACCGCATGGTCGATCGCCTGGTCGGCCCGCGTGCGACCGCCACCGAGGCCCACGATCGCCAGCCCGATCGCGCGGGCATCTTCGGCGGCGAGGAATCCGGACCGCTCCGGGGCCACGGCGAGCGTCACCTCCGGGAGCGGGAGGTATCCGTCGGGGCGTTCGAGGAGGTCGGCCGGTCCGCCGAGCGCGGTGACCATCCGGGCGAACCGCTCGGCGGCCGCGCCCGAGGCCAGCGCCCGCTCGCACGCGACGCGCGCATCGGCGACCGAGGCGAAGAGGCCGCCGGTCACGAGGAGCTCCGCAGAGAGCGCCATCGTCACGTCGTGCTGGCGGGGCTCGCGACCGGCACCGCCGCCCGCGTCCGCGCCGGCATCCCCGGCCAGGTAGCCGATCGCCTCACGAACCTCGACCGCGTTGCCGGCCGTCGTCCCGAGGACCTCGTTCATGTCCGTCAGCAGCGCGGTCGTGCGGCAGCCGGCCCCGCTCGCGACGCGGACGATGCTCTCGGCAAGGGCGCGGGCCTCGGCGTCGGTCGTCATGAACGCCCCGCTCCCGGTCTTCACGTCCATCACGAGCCCGTCCAGCCCGGCCGCCAGCTTCTTCGAGAGGATCGAGGACGTGATGAGGGGGATGCTCTCCACCGTCGCCGTGACGTCGCGGATCGCGTACAGGCGCCGGTCCGCCGGGGCGAGGTCGGCCGTCTGGCCGATGATCGCGCAGCCCACGTCGCGGACCACCTGCCGGAAGAGCGCGCTGTCGGGCGCCGTTGTGTATCCCGGGATCGCATCCATCTTGTCGAGCGTCCCGCCGGAGTGGCCGAGCCCGCGTCCCGAGATCATCGGCACTGCGCCCCCGCAGGCGGCCACGATCGATGCAAGCATGAGCGAGACCTTGTCGCCCACGCCGCCGGTCGAGTGCTTGTCGAGCGCCGGCCCCGGCAGGTCCGCATCCGACCAGTCGAGCACCGTCCCGGAGTCCCGCATCGCCCGGGTGAGGGCCACCACCTCGGGGCGGGTCATTCCCCGGAAAAAGACCGCCATCGCGAACGCCGCGGCCTGTCCTTCGCCGATCGAGCCGTCGGTCAGCCCGGCGACGACGAAGGCGATCTCCTCGTCGGTCAGCGCGAGCCCGTCGCGCTTGCGGCGGATGATCTCCTGCGGCAGCATGGGTCAGGCTGGGCCCGAAGGACCCGCGGACCCCGCGGACCCCGCGGCGAACGAGGCGACGAAACCGCGGACGAGGCGGACGAGGTCCGCGGCCGCCAGCGCCGCGCCCCGCAGCGTCTGCTCGTGGTCGATCGGCGCGTTGCTCATCCCGACCGCGAGGTTCGTGATCGCGCTGATCGCGGCGACCCGCAGTCCAGCGTGGCGGGCGACGATCACCTCGGGCACCGTGGACATGCCGACGGCATCCGCGCCGAGCGCCCGGTAGGCCCGGATCTCGGCGGGCGTCTCGAACAGCGGACCGAGGAGCGCACAGTAGACGCCCTCGTGGAGGTGGATCCCGAGCTCGCCGGCGATCCGGCCGAGCCGTGCCCGCAGCTCCGGGTCGTAGGCGTCCTCGAGGCCGACGAAGCGTTCGCCCCACGTGTCGTCGTTGGGCCCGATGAGCGGGTTCGTCCAGGCGAAGTTGAGGTGGTCGGTGATGAGCATCAGGCTGCCGGGGCCCGCCTCGGCCCGCAGCGAGCCCGCCGCGTTCGTCAGGAGGAGCGCCTCGACGCCGAGGGCGGCGAAGGTCCGGATGGGGAGCTTGATCACCCCGGGCGCGTGGCCCTCGTACAGATGGAAGCGGCCCTGCATGCAGGCGACGGGGACGCCGTCGAGGGTTCCCAGGACGAAGCGCCCGGCGTGGCCCGCCACCGTCGAGGTGGGGAAGCCCGGGATCTCTGCGTAGGGAACCGCGATTGTCTCGTCCAGCGCGTCGGCCAGGCCACCGAGCCCGGAGCCGAGGACGATCCCCAGCCGCGGGCTGAAGCCCGGTGCGCGCTCGCGCAGGACGTCGGCGGCGAGGTGCGCCGGGTCGAGGCCGGGGTGGGTCATCGGACGGCCTCCCGGCCGAGGTACTCGGGTCCGAAGCTGAAGGGGAGCAGCTCGCCCAGGGTCACGGTGCGCAGCACGCCCCCCAGGCCGGCGAGGTGGATCGGCGCCTCGGGGGCCATGAACTCCCGGAGCCGCTGCCGGCAGGCGCCGCACGGGGAGGGGAGGCCGGCGCGCTCGTCGGCGATCACGAGGGCCTCGGTGATGCGGCGGCCGCCGGCCGCGATCATCATCCCGATTGCCGAGGCCTCGGCGCACTGACTCTGCGGGTACGCCGCGTTCTCCACGTTGGCCGCGGCGTGGATGCGGCCCTCCTCGTCGCAAAGCGCGGCCCCCACCGGGTACGCGGAATAGGGGGCGTAGGCATGCTCGCGGGCGGCGCGGGCGGCGTGGAGGAGGTCCTCGGCGGGCATCGGTCCAGGTGATCTCCCGCTACGCCCCGGGTCGGGGCAGTGGGGGCCGGATCGGGCCCCGTGGCGGGCCCACTGTAGCGCGGCCCATTGCGAGCCGTTTGTGACCTCGGGGCCGGCGGGCGCAACCCCTTCGTTCCCGTCGCGCGCCCACGATCCGCGCAGGGTCCGCATCCCGCGGACGACGCGGGCCAGCATGAGCAGGCGGGCCGTCACGGCCCGAGATCGGAGCATGACGATGGGTGAGCTGAGCACGAAGAAGCGGAAGTCGCTGCCGGCGTCCGACTTCGGGCTTCCCGACGAGCGGAAGTACCCGATGCCGGACACGTCGCACGCGCGCAACGCGAAGGCGCGGGCATCGCAGCAGCAGGACGAGGGCACGATCACGAAGGCAGAGGAGCGGAAGATCGACCGCAAGGCCGATCGAATCCTCGACCGCTAGCCGGATCGCGGCCCCGATCGGTCGCGCGCCGTGTCCCGCGAGGCGGCGGATCCCGCTGGGTCCGCCGACGGCTCCTCGGTGCCCCCGAGCGTCTCGAGCCAGCGCCTGAGCACCCCGTTCACGGCGACCGCCCCCACCAGCGGCTCGTCCCCGATCGGAAGGTCCGCCGGGTGGAGGATGAACGGCTCGACCTGCCGTCCCCCGAGCCCGCCGTGCGAACCCACGAGATCCTCGTACGAGGTCACCTCGCCGCTTCGGGCAGCCTGGCCCTCATCTACCTGATGTCGACGAAGGGACGGATCGACCGGGAGGAGCTCGACCGGCGCCACCCAGACCTGATCCCGGGCGTCGCCGACCAACCGGGCGTCGCCGTCGTGCTCGTCCATTCGTCGATCGAGGCCCCGTGGCGATCGGCCGCGGCGGCGAGCACAACCGGCGGACCGCGGCGCGCCTACGGCCGGGACCGCGGCCGAGCTCGCCGAGGATGGCACGGCCGGCGGTCTCGCGGGACGTGCTGGGGGCCACCACCGCTGCCGGCTCCTTCGTACGGGCGAGCCGCACGCTACCCGCGACGACGCATCGCCGACCCTCCACGTCTGCCGCCCCACCTTGCATCGCCGCTGCATCGTCCGGCTCCGGCCCCGATCGCCGGCCGCGCGGCGATCGCGTGAGTCGCCCGGGCGCGTGGACGGGGCGTTTGACGGGATCCCTCGTACGGGCCATACTGCGCGAGCGGGGTGGAGCAGCGGCAGCTCGTCGGGCTCATAACCCGAAGGTCAAGGGTTCGAATCCCTTCCCCGCAACCAAGCCGCATATCGACGTCGAGAACCCCGGTCCGCCCGCCGGGGTTCTTGCTCTTCCGCGAGATCTCGCTGCGACCACGAGCTACGGCTGGCGGATCCGCACGTCGTCCACGGCCGCCTCGACGATGTTGCCCCCGCCGCCGTCCGCCGCGCCGAACACGATCCGCACCGTCTGGCCGCCCCACCGGGTCATCGGGATGCTCGCCGATGCCCAGGCAGCGTCATCGTCGGTCGCCGACCCGCGTTCCTCGAGCACGAGCGTGCGCGTGCCATCCTCCGCCTCCACCCAGGCCCGCAGCCAGTCGGCGGAGGACGACGCCGCGGAGTGGGCGAGGTAGTAGCGGAACGTGAGGCGGCCGGGGACTGCGGGGAGCTTCACCGCCGCCGAGCGGACCGTGGAGATGCCGCCATCGAGGTCGTTCGCCGCCGCCGACGATCCCGCCGACGTGCCGGTGACGAGCGCCCGCGAACCCGAGACGGTGGTGCCCAGCTGCTTGGCGCCCCGGTACGACGTCGAGGAGGGGTTGCCCCGCTGCCAGGGTCCGGACGTGGCGGTGTCCGTACCGTCGGGGTTCGTCCGCCACCCCGCGTAGCGCTCGAAATCGTCGTAGAGCGGGCCGCAATCCGGGCGTTCGTGGCCGATCGCCGCGTACGGGCAGGTCGCCATCTTCACGAGGTAGAGGAGGGCGGTCCGGTTGCGGGCCGTCTCGCGGGCGATGATCTCGTCCGGTGAGTAGTGGTCCTTCGTGTCGGTGTTCTGCTCGACCGGGTAGAGCTCGAAGGTGAACGAGAAGATCCCGTGGCGCCCGTAGAGCCAGTCGATCTCGTCGCCGTTCGTCGGATAGAGCGAGCTCGACTGCATCGCCTTGTACCCGTTCCGGGCGGCCATCTGGCGGGCCATCGCGACGAAGGTCCGATGGTCCTCGACGGTCATGTCGGCCGGGACGTCGGTCTTCGTGTAGCCGTACGGGTAGAGGACCTGCTCGCCGTTCGTGTGGAGGGTGACGTGGGTCCGGATCTGCTGGACGCCGCCGATGACGCGGCTGTTCACGAAGTCGCGGACGACCCGGGTTTCCGGGGCGGAGAACGGCTTCGGCCCCCGGTAGTTCCAGGCGGCCGGGTTCGTGGACGACCCGCTCCCGCTCCAATGGTAATCGTAGTTGCGGTTGAGGTCGGTGCCCACGGAGCTCGAGCCCGGCGTCGGCTGGCGGTTCTTCCGCCAGAGGCGGTAGGGGTCGCCCGAGAGGTCGTAAACGTGGCCGTCCGGGTTCACCGAGAAGATGATCCAGGTCTCGCGGCCGTTCACGAGGGAGGTGACCGTCGAGCCGAGGGCGTACTCACCGGTGAGAACCCGCAGGAGGTAGAGGGCCTGCTCGAGCCCCAGGCGCTCGCGGGCGTGGTGGAGGCCGTCCACGAGGACCTCCGGCTCGGCCTCGTCCACGGTCACGTTGTCGGAGACCTTGGCGACCCAGATGTCCCGGCCCTGGTAGCTCTTCCCGATCGAGCGGACCTGCACGATGTCGGGGTACCGGTCGGCGGCCGCGTGGATCTCGGCGACCATCTCCGCGTTCGTGTGGTACCGGCTGTCGTACGCGGGGTAGTCGGGCTCGGCGGCCGTCACCGCGGGCGCGCCGCGCGGCACCGCGAGGCCGGGACCGAGGAGAAGCGCGAGCGCGATGGGAACGGCCGCAAGGCGGCGGAACAGCGGCATGGCGGAAGGGTGCCCCATGGCGCCGGATGCCGCAAGCCGGCCGATCGGGACGGTGCACGCATGGGACGATGGGGCCAGCGATCGCGCGAGCGGCGGGTCTGCCCGCCGGTTGCGGGCCTGTCCGCCGATCCGGTTGCGGGCCTGTCCGCCGATCCGGTTGCGGGCCGGGCGCCGGTTGCGGGCCGGTCAGAGGACGGCGCGCCCGCGGACCATGCCCGGCTGCATCTCGCTGGCGGCCACGATGTGGCGGCGGTTCAGCAGGGCGAACTCGTACCGGGAGATGACGCGACGGTCGGCAAGCGAGCGGGTCCGGACGTCGGTCATCGGGATCCACGGCGGGTCGGGCGACTCGATGAAACCGTCGATCATCGCCTGCGGGTTGAGGTGCACGTTCCCGCTCAGCGTGTGTCCCGGAGTGACGACGATCATCGGATAGGCCCGCTTCGTCTGGGCGAGGTCGCTCGCCGGCTCGGACCGCTCCGGCTTGGTTGCCTGCCCGACGATCGTGACCTCGTCCGGGCTGACCCAGATGCTCGGCATCGTCACCTTCGTCGGGTCCCCGTTGCGCCGGAGAATCGTGACGCCCTCGAGGCGGATCAGCCCATGGTGGTTGTTCATGAAGTCGGACAGACGGCGGTGGAAGCCGATCTGCACCGAGCCCGACAGCCGCAGGTGCTGGCCGACGAGCTCGATCGCGATCCCCTCGCCCGTGGCCACGAGGGGCGCCACCTCGAGGCCGGTCGGGAACGTCGGCTGGAGGCCCGCCTCGAACCCGTCGGCGACGAGTGCCTCGAGATGCGTCGCGGCGTCGCCGTCCACGATGCCGGCGGACTCGTCACCCGCCGACGCCAGCGGCTCGTTCTTCTCGGACATCGCGATGATGGTACGCGGACGGCTGCCGTCTGGCGAGTGGCCGACGGTGCACGGTCCGTCGCCTTCAACGTGGCCGACATCGACCCGGCCGTCCGCTACGTGGTCACGCGGCGGTCGTGATCCTCCTCCTCGTCCTCGCCGAGGGTGCGCTCGCCGCCGTCGCCGCCGCGGTCTACGTCCGCCGCTGATCCCGGTCCGGGCGGCCGCCGTCAGGCGGGCGGGAGCGGCGCGGCGAGGTAGCCGCGGTAGGCGGCTGGGTCCACGTTGCCGCCGGATACGATGCCGACCACGGATCCCGTCGCGCCGACCGCCCCGATCTCGGCCGCGTGGAACCGGATCGCGGCGATCGAGAGCGCCCCCGAAGGCTCCGCGACCAGCCGTGCCTCCTCGGCCGCGATCCGCACGGCGGCGGCGATCTCCGCCTCCGACACCGTCACGATCCCGTCCAGCAACGCGCGGAGATGGGCGAACGTCCGCGGCCCGAGCGCCTGGGTCCGGGTTCCGTCCGCGATCGTGCGGGAGACGTCCGCGGCCGACCATTCCACGATCTCGCCGCGCTCGAGCGACGCCCGCGCGTCGGCGGCGAGCTCCGGCTCCACGCCGATCACCCGCGCGCCGGGGTGCAGGGCCTTCACGGCCGCGGCGACCCCCGAGGCCAGCCCGCCACCGCCGACCGGCACGAGCACGAGGACCAGGTCGGGGAGATCCTCGGCGATCTCGAGCCCGCACGTCCCCTGGCCGGCGATGACGCGGTCGTCGTCGAAGGGCGGAATGATGGCCAGGCCGCGCTCGGCGGCGAGCCGCTCGGCGACCGCCTGCCGCTCGGCGCTGGCGTTGCCGACGGTGATGACCTCGGCGCCGTCGGCGAGGACGCGGGCGCGCTTGATCGGCGGCGCGTTCTCGGGCATCACGATGACCGCCGGGACGCCGAGCAGCCGGGCTGCCCGGGCGACACCCTGGGCATGGTTGCCCGAGGAATACGTGATGAGGCCCCCGGCTCGATCAGCCGGGTCGAGCGACGCCGCGGCGTGGTACGCGCCCCGGATCTTGAAGGCCCCGATCGGCTGCAGTGACTCTGCCTTCAGGAGAACGCGGCGGTCCGGGTCGCCGAGCGGGACGAGCGGCGTCCGGAATGCGATACCGCGCAGCGTGTCAGCCGCACGTCGGATCGCGGCGAGATCGACGAGCGTGCCGCCGTCGTCGGCGGCCACCCCCGGCCCCGCGCCGTCGTCCGCGCCCATCAGGCCGCCCCGCGCCCGCCTCTCAGCGGTGCGTCCGGCCGCATTCCACGCACGTGGTGGACCAGGGCACGACCTCGTGGCGTTCTGCGGAGATCGGCCCACCGCAGATCTCGCAGGTCGTGTACGTCCCGGCGTCGAGGCGGCCGAGGGCATGCTCGATGGCGTGGAACCGGCGCTCGTCCTGCTCGCGGAAGGCGAGATCGCGCTGCTGGGCGAAAACCTGGGCCGCCGCAGCGGCCTGCGAGCCGTACGTCATCTGGCCCGGAGCCTCGATCGCCTCCCCGAGCTCCGAGCGCACCCGCGCCAGCTCCTCCATGAGCCGGGTCCGCGCGCGTTCGAGGTCGGTGGCGGCATCCATTGCGTCATCCTAGCGGCCTCGCCAGGTTTCGGGGAGCCGCCGTATACTCCAGGGGAGTACCCGGCGGGGGCCGGGAGCAGGGGAGAACCCACCGATGGCCATCGCGATCGACCCGGTCTGCGGCATGGAGGTCCAGACGGAGACGGCAACCCTGACCTCCGCGTACGAGGGGACCGTCTACTACTTCTGCGGCAAGGGCTGCAAGCTCGACTTCGACGACGAGCCCGAGAAGTATCTCGACGCCGCCTACGTGCCCGAAGGGATGTGAGCTCGGGCGCCGCGCCGCGGACGGGCCCGGGATCGTCGCCGGCCGGCTCCTCGCGCCGTCGCCCGGCGTTGTCGTCGCCCGGCGTCCGCGAAGGTGGTACCCTCGGCCCACGGGGTCGCACCCACCCGGGAGCGGTGCCGCCCGGTGTCATGAACCAGACTGGTACGGAGGTTGCCCTGAGATGACCTACGTCATCGCCGAGCCGTGTGTTGACACGATGGACCAGGCGTGCGTGGCGGTCTGCCCCGTCGACTGCATCCACTTCGAACAGGGCGTGGACCGAACGCT
>JBBSAS010000061.1:0-8673 GCA_038252055.1 Candidatus Limnocylindrales bacterium | reverse complement strand
GAGGGATCGACGATGAACTCACGAGAGCGTGTCCTGGCAGCGCTGCGCCGCGAGGAGCCGGACCGCGTTCCCTACTGCGAGGAGTACGTCAGCCGGCCGTTCGCCGAGCGCCTGATGGGCTGGGGCAGCCCGCTCAGCGAGTCGGTCGACCTCGAGGGCAACGAGTACACGATCGAGGAGGCCAAGGCTCTCGCCCGGCGCCTGAAGCTCGACAACATCACGTTCCTCCTCCGCGCCCCGGTGTTTGCCGAGAAGAGCCCGGGCCAGGACGGGATCCTCTACTACGGGCACGGGCTGATCCGGTCCGCCGCCGACCTGGACCAGGTGCGATTGCCCGACCCGTTGGACGATCGGTTGTACAGGGCCGCGGAAGAGTTCGCCGCCCAGAAGGACGAATTCTCCGCCTGGTTCAACACGCGGATCGGGATCTTCTCCACGATGCTGAGCCTCGGTCTCGAGGGCTTCAGCCTGGCCCTCTACGACGACTTGCCGCTCATCGAGCGCCTCCTCGACATGTACACGGACTGGATCGAGGCTGTGGCGGAGCGAGCCTGCCAGCTCGGCTTCGACGTCTTCGTGTCGACCGACGACTTCGCGTTCAAGACAGCGCCGTTCTTCTCGCCGGCGGTCTTCCGCGAGCTGGTGCTGCCCCGCTACCGACGGGTCGCCGCCAAGATCACGCTGCCCTGGCTGCTGCACAGCGACGGCAACATCATGCCGTTCCTGGACGACCTCCTCAGCGTCGGCATCGCCGGGGCGCATCCCATGGAGCCGGGAGCCATGGACATCCGGGCGGTCAAGCGCGACTACGGCGATCGTCTGTGCGTCGTGGGCAACGTCGACCTCAACCTGCTGAGCCTCGGCACGCCGGCGGCCGTCACCGACGAAGTCCGCGAGTTGATCCGCGATGTCGCACCGGGTGGCGGATACATCCTGTCGAGCGGCAACAGCCTCACGGGCTACTGCCTGGCCGAGAACGTGGTGGCGATGTCCGAGGCGGTCCAGCGGTACGGGCGTTACCCGATCGCGCTCTGAGGCGGGCGCAGCCGGCCCGCCAGGTTCTCGGCGATTCCTCGAGCCTGCCGCGTCGCGCGTGCGAGACGGTTGGCACGCCTCATCGCAGGCCGCCCTGGTGGGCCGCGCGATCGGCGATGGGATCGAGCGGCTGGTAGGTGATCGCCAGCCCTGCCGGCGACAGTCGTTCGGCCAGCTCGCGGGCTTGGCCGTGGTCGAATGCCAGCAGATGCAGGGGCACCCGGCGATCCTGCACCTGACGGAGCAGGGGCAGGATCTCCGCGGCCGGCGGGCCCGAGGGATCGAGATCCACGTTCACCGCGTGACCGTCAAGGACGTCCAGCACGTCATCGAGGACTTGGAGGCCCGCGGAATGGAGGTGGAAGATCGTATGCCGCCACTCGCGGGCCACCCCGCGGTCGGCGGGCCTCATGACGCTCCGGTAGAGCGCAGGCGAGACCGAGACCGAAGCGTCGTCCTGCTGCATCGGATCGAAATCGGGCGCCCAGAGCCCGAGGAATCCGACGAAGCCGCCGTGCCAGCGCGGGATACTCGCGGCCAGGCGGGCAGCTACCTCGGTCCAGAGCCCCGCGCAGATCCCCGCCAGGTGGCTCAGGGAATCGGGTGAGTCATAGAGACCCACATACATCTCGGTCGTCCCGAGCAGGGCGGCAACGAGATCCCACGGTCCGCGCAGCAACGGCAGGCCGACGGCGAACCTCCCCTCCGAGAGATCGGCCAGCCCGCCGACGAACTCCAGCAGCTTCTCGAACCAGGGGTTGCCCTCGAGGGTCACACGTCGGCGGTTCAGCAGGTCACGAACGGGGGCCGGCTCGGCCGAGAAGGTCCCTGACGGCAACGAATACCTGACCGGGCAGCCCAGCACTCCCTCGAGCCAGGGGATGGCCGTCGGCGGCATGGCGGGCCAGCAGAGATCGTCATCGAGGGGCCGGCCAGCGAATAGTGTCTCGTACTGCGGCAGTAGATCCTCGACCTTCAGCATCTCCGGCTCGAGGAGACCCTCGTCGGTCGGCAGACGCCAGTCGAACTGGCTCGCCGAGACCTGCGCCCATCGACTCATCCCCAGGAGCGGTGCGTTGGCCGGATCGCACCGCCAGAACGCTTCATGGCGGGCCAGCAGCTCTTCGATCGTGGTGGCCTCCCACGGGTCAGTCGACGTCGTTGATCCCGAGCCCCATCTCTCCACCGCCGCAGGCCGGGTGGTTGCTGCAGCTCGAACGCACGATCAGGAAACAGGCACCTGCCGCGCCCGGCGGGTCGACCCGGCGCCGGCTGCCCGCGCGCCGGCGCGGCGTGGCCGGACGCTCCGCGCGGCCTTCCGGTCCTCGGCCTCGACGGCCAGCACGGCCAGGAGCCGGCCGGCCGCCTGCTCCATGTGCTCTCGCGTGAGTCTCTCGACGACCGCGGGATCACGGGTCCGGATGGCATCCAGGATGGGCGCGTGAGCCTCTACCGGGTTTTCGAGCAGCTCCCAGGCCCGGTAGTAGCTCGGCAAATAGCGCCGGCTCCGGTCCTGGAGCTCGGCGATCATGCGGGTCAGGCGCTGACGCCCCGACAGCGCGTAGAGATAGGCGTGGAAGGAGTGATCCCGGTCGATCAGGTCGTCCAGATCGCCGGCCTCCTGCGCCGCCTCCATGCGCCCGAACAGCGTCTCCAGCTCGGCCACGTCGGCATCGGTCAGGCGCTCCGCAGCGTGGCGCGCGCACAACGCCTCCAGGCCAATCCGCAGGGCGTAGATCTCCTCGGCATCCTCGATCGACAGCTCGGCCACGACCGCGCCCCGCCTGGGCATGAGCACGACCAGGCCCTCGGCCTCGAGCCTGCGAAGGGCCTCGCGGACCGGCATCACGGAAACGTCGAGGCTGTTCGCCAGGGGCGCCAGGCGAAGGCTCATGCCGGGCTGCAGTTGCCCGGACAGGATCAGGGAACGAAGCCGCTGGGCCACGGTTGCGGCGAGCGTCCGGGAGTCGGCAGGACCGCCGAGGATCTTGTCGATGCTCAGCTCCACGGATTCCCCGGTCACCTGTTCACGATACTCGCTGCGAGTTGCCACCGCTCTGACACGGCCCTAGCGTGACCACCCTACAAACCTCTTGACATCTTATCTCATATCACAAATAGTGCGTCCAACGGGTGGTGGCGTCGTTTGGTATGTGAGGAGGCCCAGCTGTGGGGTTCCCCGGATCCGCTCAGCCGTCGCGATCGGAGTCGCTCTACCACGAGGCGGAGCGGGTATTGCCCGGCGGGGTCACCGCGGCCGCCAGGATCAACCCGGCCCTCGGCCGCCCGTTCATGGCCATGCGAGGCGAAGGCAGTCGTCTCATCGATGCCGACGGCGGCAGCTATATCGACTTGGACACGTCGTTCGGGGCGTCGCTCCTGGGCCACGGGCACCCCGCCATCAAGCGCGCCATCCAGGAGGCGGTCGACCTCGGAATCCTGTGCGCTCTCGAGACCGAACACCAGGGCGCCCTGGCGCGGCGCATCACCGAGCTGGTTCCGGCGGCGGAGATGGTCCGGTTCACCAACACGGGCACCGAGACGACCTGGCACGCGGTGCGGACCGCCCGCGCCTTCACCGGCAGATGGCGGATTGTCAAGTTCGAGGGCCACTTCCACGGCTACAGCGACGTGCTGGGCTACAGCATGTGGCCACCACTGGGAGAAGCCGGCCCCCTCGGTGCCCCCGTCTCCGTCCCCCAGAGCGGCGGCATGCCGCCCGGGATGGCGGCCGACGTCATCGTCCTGCCCTGGAACGATCTGGACGCGCTCGAGCGCACGCTCGCGACCCGCGGGCACGAGATCGCGGCCGTCATCATGGAGCCGGTCAACTACAACTCCGGCACGATCCTGCCCCAACCCGGCTACCTGGCCGGGGTCAAGGAGCTGACGACTCGCCACGGCGTGGTGCTGATCTTCGATGAGATCCTGTCCGGCTTCCGGACGGGCCCGGGCTGCATCCAGGCCTGGTCCGGCGTGACGCCGGACATGTGCACCATCGGCAAGTGCCTCGGCGGGGGCACCGTCCTGAGCGCGTTCGCCGGCCGTCGCGAGGTGATGCAGGCGGTGGCCCCGCTGGGGTCGGCCGTCCACAGCGGCACGTACAACGCCAACCTCATTCCGATCATGGCTTCGGCCGCCTTCCTGGATGTGATCACTGGACCGGGCTTCTACGAGCGCCTGGCCGAGCTCGAGGAGTTCTTCTACCCAGCCCTCCAGAGCATCTTCGACCGGGCGGGGGAGAAGGTCAGGGTCCAGGCCCTGGGAGCCCGCTTCGGCCTCCTCTTCGGCCTGGACGGTCCGCCCACGGACTATCGAAGCGTGATGGCCGCGGTGGACCGCACGCGCGAGACGGCCTTCTACAAGGCAGCCATCGGACGAGGCGTGTACTTCCATTACGCCTGGCACCACGGCTTCTCCGCCCTCCACACGCGGGCGGATCTCGAAGACGCGCTCGGCCGGATCGAGGACGCAGTCCGCGATCTGCGATCGAGCCAGGAACCGCATCTCGCGCGCAGCTGAAGGAGGGCGACGGGCAAATCGGAAGCCAGCAGCCACGCCACCGGCGCTGGTGCCGGCGGCGCTTGGAGCGGAGAACCCGAGGCGGATTCAGACGAGCGATCGATCCGGCGGCCGGTGAGAGATGGACAGGCACACGACCGCAGGGGTGTCCGTGAACGGAGGGATCATGAGATGAGCGAGCAGGCGAGTACACCGGCTTCGACGACGACCCTGAAGCGGGGCGCCGTTGGACTCGTGGGCGCGGCGACCCTTGGGGCCATCATGATGTCGCCCGCGCTGGGCCTGTACGGCAACTGGGGGCCGCTGGCGCAGGACATCGGCGTGATCGGGCCCTTGATCTTCGCACTGGGGCTGCTGATCGCCTTGCCCACGGCGATCAGCTACGCATCGATCGCGCGCGTGATGCCGTCGTCGGGCAGCGCGTACACATGGCTGTGGCGATCGCTGACGCCATCTGCGGGCATCTTCATCGGCTGGATCCTGATCGGCTACTACATCGTGGCCGTGATCCTCCAGCCCTACCTGTTCGGCCTGTACTTCAACGAGCTGCTCGCGTTCCTCGGCATCACGGGAGTGAGTACCTACATCGGGGGCGTGATCGGCGTCCTGCTCGTCACGGGGCTCGCGGCGATCTTCGTGTACGGCGGCATCCAGATGTCCGTCAAAGGAACCGTCATCCTGATCGCGATCGAGAGCCTTGTCGCCGGCGGCCTCGCCCTGACGATCATCCTGACGAAGGCGAGCCAGGGAGACCTGAGCTTCGCTCCGTTCGACCCAGGCCAGATCGGAGGCGCGAAGGACATCGGGCTCGCGCTGATCATCATGGTCCTGTCGTACACGGGCTTCGACGTTATCAGCACCGTCGCGGAAGAGACGCACTCGCCGCGGACCCTCATCCCGCGAGCCACGATCGCCGCACTCTTCGGCGTCGCCGCCTTCTGGATCTTCGGGACCTGGGGCCTCAGCATCGCGGTGCCGATGAGCCAGGTCAACGACCTGGTCAGTTCCGGGGTGACCCCGATCACGCCGATCGCCAAGCAGTACTGGGGCGGCGGAGAGATCCTGGTGATCCTGACGGCGTTCACGGCCACGACCGGCGTCTTCATCGCCTGCGCCATCGGCGCGACCCGCGTCCTCTATGCCATGGGCCGGGAAGGTACGTTGCCCGTGGCCTTCGGGAAGCTCCATCCTCGGTTCCAGACCCCCTGGACGGCCACCCATCTCGTGTTCGCGATCTCGCTCTTCGCGACCATCGTCTGGCCATTCTGGCTTGACGGGAACTTCCTCGCCTCGTTCGTCTGGTGGGCCGGCTGCATCGCGTTCTTCGCGCTGGTGACCTACCTGTTCGTCAACCTGGCGAACATCCTGTACTTCGTTCGGATCCAGCCCACCAAGCGCAACATCCTCACGAACATCGTGGCGCCGGTCATCGGTATCGTCGTCGACGCCTATGTCCTCTACAAGGCCTTCTTCGATAGCCTGTGGAACGCCGAGGACTGGCGGCAAGGGCAGGCGATCATCTGGTTCTGTCTCATCGTGGCGGCGGTGGGGATCGTCTACGTGGCCGTGATCCGGGCACGCAGGCCCGAGCTGCTCAAGCAGCAGGCCCTCGTGTTCGACGAAGACGACGCCGAGGCGTAGACCGATGAACGCGCGCGTTGTCGGACTCGGTCCCGCGGCTACGGCATCGGATCAGTGGACCCTTCGCGGGTTCACCGCCGTCGTCCTGGAGAACAGCCGATTGCGGGTGACCGTCCTCCCCGAGCACGGGGCCAAAGTGTGGGAGTTCAGCTCGAAGCGGGCGGGCCGCGACCTTCTCTACCACCATCCTCGCTTCGATGTCCGACCGCCCGTGTTCGGTGTCAACGTCGACGACTGGTGGACGGGCGGGATCGACGAGGTTGCACCGACCGGTCACGCCTGCGTCATCGGCGGCGAGAACCTTCCGTTCCTCGGCGAGTTCTGGTCGCAACCATGGCGGTATGAGGTCGAGGACCCCGGCCCCGACGTCGCGCGCGTCCATCTCTCTGCCGGTGGGATCATCACGCCCCTCCGCATCGACCGGTGGATGGAGCTGCGACCGGACGAGCCATTCGTTCGGTCACGCCACCGGTTGACGAACGTGGGGTACGAACCCTTCGACTTCATGTGGGGGATCCATCCCGGCCTTGCCGTCAGGCCGGGGAGCCGCATCCAGGCTCCTGCCGAGCAGGCCCTCTACGAGGGCGGCAGCGGCGTCGATACCCCCGACGGGACGTGGTACACGTGGCCCGAGTTGCCCCAGGGGGGCGGGGGCACGTTGGACCTGAGCGTGGCTCGACCGCCCGAACCTCCAGCGGTCGAGCAGCACTTCTTGACCCGCTTGCGAGCGGGATGGCTAGCCGTCACGGACCCGGAGTCCCGCTCTGGTTTCGCGATGGCCTTCGACAAGGAGATCTTCCCGGTCGTCTGGCTGTGGTCGGTCTATGGCGGTTGGCGCGGCATCTATACCGCCGCGTTCGAGGCCTGGACTGCCCACCCTGGGCGGCTGGACAAGGTGATCGAGGCGGGGCGGCAGCGCCGCCTGGAGCCCGGCGAGACCCTCGAGACGGAAGTTCGATTCATCGCCTTCGAGGGTCTTCGCTCGGTCAGCGATGTTTCCGCCGACGGGCGGGTCAGCGGCGAGGAGTAACCGATGGGACGTCTTGATGGCAAGGTTGCGATCGTCACGGGCACAGCCCGCGGCATCGGTAAGGCCATTGGCCGCCGCTTCGCTGCCGAAGGGGCGCTCGTGGCAGGGGTCGACGTCCTGGCCGAGCTGGGAGAGCAGAGCGCCGGCGAGGTGACGGCCGAGGGCGGCCATCTGCGCTTCTACGCCGGCGACATCTCGCAGGAGCAGGACGTTCGGCGGATCGTGCAGTCGGTCCTCGACGAGCACGGCCGGGTCGACATCCTGGTCAACAACGCCGGTGTCCAGAAGGAGGCGCCGCTCACCGAGGTCACCGTTGAGGACTTCCACGCCGTCGTGAACGTCAATCTCCTGGGCGCCGTCCTCTTCTGCCGGGAGGTCCTGCCCGGCATGGTCGCCCGCAAGAGCGGGGCCATCGTCAACATGTCGTCCGTCTTGGGCTGGGTCGCCGACCCGCTCCTGCCGGTCTACGGGGCGACCAAGGCCGGCCTGCTGGGCCTGACTCGCAACATCGCCATCACCTACGGTCCCGACGGGATCCGCTGCAACGCGATCTGCCCGGGTGACGTGGATACCGAGCTCAACCAGGTCTACTTCCAGGCTCACCCCGATCCGGTCGCCTTCCGCGGCCGGGTCGAGCAGGAGTACCCCATGCGCCGCATCGCGTCCACGGACGAGATCGCCCGAGTGGCCGTCTTCCTGGCCTCCGACGACGCCTCGTTCGTGAGCGGAACCCACATCATGGTGGACGGGGCGATCCTCGCCCGCATCTACGAGCTCTGATCCACGGCCGCTCCGGCGCCGGGCGTACCTGAGCGGGGCGGCACGCCGCCGTCCCGCGACGCTCGGCGCGGAGCAGACACAACGGCGCCGAGACGTGGAGCTGTCAGGAGATCACACGCATGCCGTTCGTAGCACCCGGCGAAGCTCTCGATTCGCCCTTCCTCGACCTCGAGTCCCTCGCGCGAGAAGCAGGAGAGCCACCCTGGCGACTCTGCCTGGTGGGGGCGGCAGGCCTTCGCGTGATCCTGTTGCGATGGCCGGCCGGCTTCTCCACCGTGCGCCACCTCCACCCGGCGGCCGAGGAGATCTTCCAGGTGATCCACGGCCGGGCCGTGTTCGGCATCGGCGACGACCCGGAGCAGGAGGTCGGCCCGGGTGAGCTCATGTTCGCGCGGCGCGGCGTACCCCACGTCATCCGTGTCACCGAGGCGGGCCCTCTCACCTTGCTGGCAGCGGTTGCCCCGAACGAGGATTGGCCCGACGAGACGATCGAGCCGGCCTGAGGAGATGGTGATCGACAGGAGTCCGGCTGGCTCAACCCTCGAGCTGGTCGTGGACGCCCGGGCGATCGTCGGCGAAGGGCCGGTCTGGGATGCGGGGCGCGGAGTCCTCTGGTGGGTCGACATCCTGGGCTCGGTCGTGAATTCCTACGACCCGGGTACCGG
>JBBSAS010000060.1:0-8689 GCA_038252055.1 Candidatus Limnocylindrales bacterium | reverse complement strand
TGATCCCGTGGCCCGCGAGTACTTTGCGATCACCTGCTCGCGCTGCGGCAACAACGCCCAGGTGCCCTTCAAGCCTCGTCTCGACAAGCCGGTCTACTGCTCGGACTGCTTCCGGGCCGTCAAGGCGGGCTGACCCCGGCCAACCGTAGCCTTCGACCCGCCGCTGCGCCCTTCGGGACTCGCGAGACTGCGGGAACGACGAAGCCCGGCCGATCGGCCGGGCTTCGTGGGAGGATGGCCCGTTGGCGGGAGGAGGTCGCCGGCCGGGCCGCAAGGAGTGAGCGCAGTTGGATCATCGCCCGACGACATCAACCACGCAGTAACGGCGCGTTAGCGTTCGTCAACCTCGTCGTCGACCGCGGGGTTCGGCCAGGGGGCCGCGGTGGCAAGCCGGAAGACGTCCCCGTCGCGCAGCCGCGTCCGGTGCCTCCCGTGCCAGATCGTCACGCGACCGCGACCGCGGACCTGCCACGACCCGTCGCGGCCCACGACGGCGGTCTCCTCGTCGAGACCGAGCACGGCAGTACGCCGTGGCGCCGCGAGCACGAGGAGCACGGCGACCACCTCCGGAAGGGCGTCGTAGTGCGGCAGGATGACGGTGCCGCCCACGAGCCCGAGTCCCGACTGCCATCCAGCGGGGATGCGCAGGAACCGCCGGCTCACGATCCGCGGCTGGCAGGCCGCGAGCACCATCGCCCCGGCTGAACATCCGGCGATGACGCCGCCGCGCGCGTGCACGCCCAGCAGCGCCGCCCCGGCCTCCGTCCCCGTGAGGGCGGCAAGGAGGTGGCCGGGCTTGCCGCCCGAGAGATAGACGAGATCCGCTTCCCCGATCGCCTGGGCCCAGGCCGGATCGTCGGCATCCACGCGGCCCCGAAGCTCGACCGGCTCCACCTCCGCACCGAGCGCCTCGAAGTGGGCCGTTCCCCGCTCGATCCACTCGCGGAACCTCGCCGCGCCGTCGGGCCACGACGCGGTGGGCACGATCGCCACGCGGGGCCGGGACCGACCCGTCGCGGCAAGGAGGTCGCGATCGACATCGAGCATGGCGGCCGTGAACTCACCGGAGCCGAGCAGGGCGACGAGGCCGGACATGGGGCGGAGTCTAGAACGATGACGAATTGACCGGGTTCGCCCGCGAACCTCTGGTCAGCAGGTCGATCGGTGAGTATGCTCGGCCGTGTCGGAGCGTCGCTCCGGCGCGGCCACCGGGAGGGGCCGCAGCGAACGGTCACACGAGACTGAGGGAGGAACGATGGAATCGACCGGATCGACCGGATCCCCGACGCCCGAGGAGGCGATCCCGCCCATGGAGGCTCGGCCCCCCGCATCGGCCGAGGTCCCCGAGGCTGCCGCAGAGCCCATCGCCGCGGCCGAAACCTCCGCGATCGAGCCGGCTGCGCCGGCCGAGGCCGTGGCGCCCGTCGGCGCACCGCCTGTCGAAGCAGCGGCGCCCCCCGCGGCGCCCCCCGTGAGCGCGGCCGGCGGCGCGGCGAGTACGTCGCCCGCCTGGCTGAACACGATCACCTCGTCGGAGACCGTTCCCGGCGCTGCCGGGCTCCTCTACGCCGACATCCCGACCCGCATCTTCGCCTACATCATCGACGTCGTGATCATGGGGCTGGGCTTCTTCGTGATCAACGTCATCTTCGCGTCGCTCTTCTGGAGCAGCATCATCATCGGCGGGCTCGGGTTCATGTCGTTCGTCTGGTTCGTCGTGCTCCTCCTGATCTACGCGGCAGGCAGCGCGATCTACTTCATCTACACGTGGACCCACCTGCGCGGCTCGCCCGGCCAGCGGGTTCTGGGCCTCGAGACGGTCAACGCGGCCGACGGCGCGACGCTCACCCAGCCGCAGGCGATCCGGCGCTGGCTCTTCCTCTACGGGCCGTTCGTCCTCGCCTCCGCCCTCTCGCTGATCGGGTTCTTCGGCGCACTCGGGACGCTCCTGAGCCTGCTCCTCTGGGTGTACGGGCTCTACCTGCTGTACACGGCCGCGAACAGCGCGACCCGGCAGGGCTTCCACGACGTGCAGGCGAGCACGGTCGTCGTGAAGATCAAGCGGTAGTCGTCCGGTCGCCCCGGCGACCGGCTGGATAGGGTGACGCCCCGGGGCCACGGCGACCGGGGCGTCACTGCGTTCGGGGTGACCTGCGCGGTCCAGGGCGTCGCGGCGGCTGCCCGGTTCGGCGGGGCGTCCCCGGTCGTCAGGACCTCCGCTTCGCGAGCCCATCGGACATCCGCGCCCGGCGGACGTACGAGGCGTCGCTGTACATCGCCTTCTGCGCCATCGCCGGCATCGCGATGGAAACCTCGACCTCGGCCTGCCGCCTGAGCTCCCGGACGAGGGCCTCGAGCTCCCGGTCATCGCCGGCGTAGCCGGCGATCCGATCGGCGACGCCCTGGAGCGTGGCGCTCGCCCGCCGCAGGTCGCCGGCCTTGTTGCGCCCGACCGCCTCCATCCGGGCCCGCGCCGCCAGGAGCCGAGCCACCACGCGGTCGACCTCCCGGGTGCGCGGCTGGCGGTCGTTCGTCGCATGGTCCGCGTACCGCCACGCGATCGTCACCGGCTCGCCGTCGAAGGCCCCTTCGCGACTAGCGGCCCTGATCCCGAGCTCTGCCGGGTCTCCCTGGGTGCCATGCGGGAAGTTGACCTGAAGCACGATCTCGCGCTCCTGGCGGGCCACGAGGTCACCGACCTCCACGATCCACGCGGCAGCGTCGCGGCGCTCGACGCGTTCCGGCCCGAGGCTGCCGAGGTTGGCGCCGAACGGGGCCGCGACCTCGAGCCGGACATCGCGCGCGACCACCTCGAGCGCCTCGCCGAGCTCGCTCGTCATGAAGTCCGCGATCTGGCCGGCCTCCTCGACGTAGTAGAAGTTGCCGCCGCCGGCGGTTGCCATCGCCTCGAGCAGCGCCTCGTCGAAGTCGTGGCCGACGCCGAAGGTCGACGTGGCGACGCCGCGTCGACGGAGCTCGCCTGCGTGGTGCTCGAGCTCGGAGGGATCGGTGACCCCGACGTTGGCAAGGCCGTCGGTGAGCAAGAGGGTCCGCGAGACGGTCTCCGGGTTCGCGTGGAGCGCCACCTGCTCGGAGCCGCGCATCCAGCCCTCGAACAGGTTGGTCGACCCGCGGGCACCCACGGTCCCGAGCGCCTCGCGGGCCGCGGAGCGGGCGGCCGCGCTCGCAGCCGTGCTGGCGACGACGACGTCGATCCGGTCGTCGTAGAAGACGACCGAGAAGCGATCGCGATCGCCGAGGGTGGCGATCGCCCGCTCGACGGCGTCCTTCGCGAGGCGGATCTTCGACCCGCTCATCGATCCGGAACGGTCGAGGACGAGCGACACGTTGACGGGGAGCCGGTCGGCGCGGGCGGGCGCATCGGGCGCGATGAGCCGCACGAGGACGTACCGCGTGCTCCGGGCGGCGGCGCGGATGCAGGTGCGGTCCTGACGGATGTCGATGGTCATGGCTGGTCCTCCTCGAGGATCTCGCGGGCCGTCTCGAGGAGACGGGCGACCGCGCGGTTCTGGCTGCGCGAGAGCGGCCGCCGGACGTGCAGCTCGACGTCCGGGGTGAGGACATGGCGCTCCCAGGTCGACCGCTCCTCGCGGGGAGCCGCCGCCATCGCGGGCGTGGACGCGACGGAGGAGCGCTCAGCCGCGCCCGGGGTCTCGTCGAGGTTCAGCCCGACGAACGCCGGCGCCGCCATCGATCGCATGGCAGGCACGGACTCGACCCTGCGCACGGGCGGGACGGCAAGCCCGGGGCGCTCCTCGCGAACGCGGCGCGGACCGGGGGTCACGGGCTCCGCGCCGACGGGTGGCGCAGCGGGCGACACCGCTGGCCCAGGCCGGCGCGTCATCGCCGACGGGCCGAGCGTCCGCGTGGAGAGTGCCTCGCGGACGTAGTCGAGTGCAGACCCGCGGGGTGGCTCCGCCGGGCCCTCTGCCTCGGCGATCGCTTCGTCGTCGGTCAGCGCGGCAAGGCGGGAGCGGATCTCCGCGAGGGGCAGGTGCTGGCGCTGGAGATGGCGGACCAGGCGGAGGCGGGCGAGGTGGCCGTCGTCGTAGCGGGTCCCGGGCCCGCTGCCGGGGCTGCGGAGGATTCCCTGGCTGACGTAGTAGCGCACCGTACGCGGGGTGACCTCGGCGAGGCCGCAGAGATCGGACAGGCTGTAGGCGGCGGACGACATGGGGATATAGTGACACTGGCACGTTGCAGTGTCAATACCCGAACGCGACCGGCCGAACCGGCCTCTACGAGACCGGGACCGCCTCCGCAGCCCGGGCGAACGGCGGGAGCCCCAGGCGGCCCGAGCCGAATCGCGTGCCGGCCCTCCCCCAGGCAAGGGCGGCCGCGTCCTCGAGCCGGCCGATCGCGGCGAACCGGCCACCCGTCCGGACGAACTCCGCGCAGGCCCGGATCTTCGGGCCCATCGATCCGACCGGCCAGGCGTCGCTCGCGAGCCCTTCGAGCGCCTCGTCAGGCGACATCCGGTGGATCGCCTCGGCCCGGTCGGTGCCCCAGGCGCGGTAGACGGCGTCGACGTCGGTGAGGAGGAGGAGGCCGTCGGCCGCCACGGCCCGCGCGAGGATCACCGCCGCCGAGTCCTTGTCGACGACCGCCTCGCGCCCCACGAGCCGGCCGTCCGGCGCCTGCGCGACGGGGATCCCCCCGCCACCGGAGGCGACGACGAGGATGCCGGCCTCGACGAGGGACCGGATCGCCGACGTCTCCACGAGCCGCATCGGGGCGGGCGAGGCCACCACGCGCCGCCAGTGCTCCCCGTCCGGCGCGATCGACCAGCCATGCCGCTCGGCATGGGACCGGGCCGTGGCCTCGTCGTAGATCGGCCCCACGGGCTTCGTCGGATGGGCGAATGCCGGGTCGTCGCCCCGGACCACGACCTGGCTGATGACGACCGCGATCTCGCGGGCGATCCCCCGCTCGAGGAAGGCGTCACGGAGGGCCTGCGACAGCAGGTAGCCGATCTGGCCCTGCGACTCAGCGCCGAGGACGTCGAGCGGCGGGGCGGGTACCACCTCCGCCGCCATCTCTGCCTGGAGGGCGAGGAAGCCGACCTGCGGTCCGTTGCCGTGGGTGAGCACGATCTCGGCGCCACTGCGTTCGGCGAGCTCGACGATCGCGCGGGCGGCCGTCTCCAGGTTGTGGCGCTGGACCTCGGTCGATCCCGGCTCACCGCGGCGGATCAGGGCGTTCCCGCCCAGGGCGACCGCGATCCGGGTCATCCCAGGCGCTCCCCTCGGTGATCCCCCGTGATCAGGACATAGAGGAGAGCCTGCTCCGTGTGGAGACGGTTCTCGGCCTGGTCCCAGACCCGCGAGGCCGGACCGTCGATCACCTCGTCGGTGACCTCGTCCCCACGGTGGGCGGGGAGGCAGTGGAGGAAGATGGCCCGGGGGGAGGCCGCGGCCATCATCGCCGCGTCCACGGTGTACCCGGCGAAGATCCGGCGCCGCTCCTCGCGCTCGTGCTCGCGGCCCATCGAGGCCCACACGTCGGTGTAGACGGCATCGGCGCCGCGGACGGCCTCGGCGGGGTCGGTGACGATCTCGATCGAGCCGCCGGCCGACTCGGCGTTGGCGCGCGCCGCGTCGATGATCGCCGGATCCGGCCGGTACCCCTCCGGGGCGGCGACCACGAGGTCGAAGCCGGTGTGGCCGGCCGCCTGGGCGAGCGAGTGGCAGACGTTGTTGCCGTCGCCGACGAAGGCGACGCGAACGCCGCGCAGCTCCCCGAACGCCTCCTCGAGGGTCATCACGTCGGCCAGGGCCTGGCACGGGTGATGGTCGTCGGTGAGGGCGTTGATCACGGGGATCGACGCCTCCGCCGCGAGCTCGTCGACCGTCGCCTGGGCGAACGTCCGGATAACGAGCGCGCTGAGGTAGCGCGAGAAGACCCGGGCCGTGTCGGCCACCGTCTCACCGTGACCGAGCTGGAGCTCGTCGGGCCGGAGGGTGATCGGGAGCATCCCGAGCTCCCACGCGGCCGCCTCGAAGCTGACCCGGGTGCGCGTCGAGGGCTTGTCGAAGATCAGGGCGATCCGTCCGCCGTCGAGCGCGGCACGGTGGGCGCCCGGCGTGCGCTTGAAACGGGCGGCGAGGTCCAGGACGTCCCGGACCCCGTCGCGGCCGAGCGAATCGAGAGTCAGGAAATGCTCCGCCATCGGTCGGCTCCTACGCCGTGGGAGCGGGGGCGCCGCCCTGCCGGGCCCGGGCCACGATCGGGGCGAGGAGATCGGCGAGGCTCGGGGCGTCGGCCTCGGACGGCAGCTCCTCGAGCTCGTAGCGGACGCGCACGACCGGCTTGTCGAGGGTGAGGATGCGGGTGAGGTCGATCGGGTTCGCGGCGAGGACGAGGTCGGCCGGCATCGCGTTGAGCGTTGCCTGGAGCTCGTCCATCTGGACCCGCCCGTAGCCCATCGCCGGGAGAAGGTTCTCGAGGCCCGGGTACTTCGTCAGCGTGCGGGCCAGGTCGCCCGTCGCGTACGGCCGCGGGTCCACGAGCTCGGCCGCGCCGAACCGGCGGGCGGCGACGACGCCGGCGCCGTACGTCATGCCCCCGTGGGTGAGCGTCGGGCCGTCCTCGACGATCGCGACGCGCTTTCCCTCGATCTCTCCGCCGACGAGCTGGAGGTCGGACCGGGCCGCGATGACCTCGGCCCGCGGGTTGAGCCGGGTGATCGACTCGCGCACCTGGGCGATCTGCTCGGGCGTGGCGCTGTCGACCTTGTTGATGACGACGGCATCGGCCATCCGGATGTTCGCCTCGCCCGGGTGGTACTGCAGCTCGTGACCGGGCCGCAGGGGATCGGCGACGACGACGAAGAGGTCGGGCCGGTAGAAGGGGAAGTCGTTGTTGCCGCCGTCCCAGAGGACGACGTCGGCCTCCTTCTCGGCCTCCCGGAGGATCGCCTCGTAGTCCACGCCGGCGAAGAGGACGCGGCCGGCGTCGAGATGCGGCTCGTACTCCTCGCGCTCCTCGATCGTCGTCTCGTGGCGATCGAGGTCCTCGTAGGTGGCGAAGCGCTGGACGCGCTGCTTCACGAGGTCGCCGTAGGGCATCGGGTGGCGGATGACGACGACGCGAAGGCCCTGCTCCTCGAGGAGCCGGGCGAGGTAGCGGGTGGTCTGGCTCTTGCCGGCGCCGGTGCGCGTGGCGCCCGTCGCGACGAGCGGCTTCGTGCTTGCGATCATCGTGTGGACCGGGCCGAGGAGCGCGAAATCGGCCCCGCCGGCCAGCACGCGGCTGGCCTGGTGCATGACGAACTCGTGGGGGACGTCGCTGTACGCGAAGACGACGAGGTCGATCTTCTGAGCGGCAAAGAGCTTCTCGAGGTCGTCCTCGGGGACGATCGGGATCCCGGCCGGGTAGAGCGGCCCCGCGAGCTCGGGCGGGTAGCGCCGGTCGTCGATGCCGGGGATCTGGGTCGCCGTGATGGCGACGACCTCCACTGTCGGGTCGTCGCGGTAGGCGACGTTGAAGTCGTGGAAGTCGCGCCCGGCGGCTCCCATGATCACGATCTTCGTGCGGTCCATGGATCGTCCGCTCCTCTCGGCCATCGCGGGGAACGCTCGCGCGGGGCTCGTGCCTCGGGAACGCGCCGGCGACGGCGTCGGCAGACGAGCCGGTTCCCGGCCAGGGTCCAGCAGTCGTCCAGTCCATCGAGTTTCGCGGCCCTGTCAAGGGGTCGGCCAGTGCCGAGCGGCCCGGCCGGTCCGGGACGTTCGGAGCGGCGCGCACGGCGCGCTCACGCGCTGGGCAGATCCACGAGCGCGACGACGGGGACGCCGGTCCCGGAGGAGGAGCGAGCGAGCCGCCGATCTGCCGTCACGAGTGTGGTGGCCGCACGCCGGGCGCAGTCGAGATACGCGGCATCGGCGACCCGCAGCCCGCAGTTGAACGCGAGGCTCATCGCGGTGGCCGCGGCGGCGTACGGATCGGTCCGATCGAGGAAGACCACCTCGAGGGCACCGAGGGCCTCACGACAGGCGTCGACGCCCAGACGGCCCGCGCGGTGCGCCCGCTCGAGCCCCGCGGCCACCTCCAGCAGGAAGTGCCCTGGCTCGATCGGGTCCAGCTCACCGGCCGCGAGCTGATCCCGAACGCGAAGTGCAGCCTCGCGGTCGAGTTCGTCCTCCAGCATCCAGCGGAGGGCGACGCTCGCGTCGATGGTCACGCGCGGGATCGTCACGCTTTGTCCTCCGGCTCGGGCGACTCGGGAAGGCCGGCGATGATCCAGTCGAACCGCGCGCCGAACTCCTCGCGGACGGCCTCGAGGCTCGCGTCCACGGTGTCATGCGGACCGCTCGGGGGCTTCGAGCTGGCGCGGACCGCGTCGAGGCGGTCGAACGCGCGGCGACGTCGCTCGAGCATCCTCTCCCACGTGTCCGGCCAGTGCGCCGCGTTCCAGCGGGCGATCTCGGCGGCACGGTCGTCGTGGGGCGCAGCGTAGGGCGCCACTGCCTCGCGGACCGCCGTGCCGGCCGGACGGGCGATCGGCAGATCGAGGGCGGCCGCCGGGATCCGGACGGCACGCCCGAGCTTGACGCTGGCCAGCGACCCATCGGCGATCCGGCGGCGCACCGTCCGCAGGCTGATTCCGAGGCGAGCGGCCACTTCGGCGGCGCTGAGGTACTCGGGCTCGCTCATGACCAGATAATGA
>JBBSAS010000059.1:0-8692 GCA_038252055.1 Candidatus Limnocylindrales bacterium | reverse complement strand
GTCGCGACCCATCGCCCGGACCTCCGTCTCGGCGAAGCGGGCGAGCTTCCCGAGGGCGGTCGCGATGATCACGTCGTCCTCGCCCGTGGCCACGTCCACCCAGGCCAGCTCGTCGCCGTCGGCGAGGGTGATCGCCCGGATGCCCGAGGAGCGGACTTTCTCGAACTGCTCGAGGGGCGTCTTCTTGACGACGCCCCGCCGGGTGGCCATCACGAGGTACTTCCCGGCCTTGAAGTCGGGGACGACGAGCGTCGCCGTGGGCGCCTCCCCACCCTCCACCTGGACGCCGGGGAGGTTGATGATCGGAATTCCCTTCGCCTGGCGGCTCGCGTCCGGCACGGCGTGGACCTTCGCGGAAAAGACGCGGCCCCGGTTCGTGAAGAAGAGGGCCCAGTCGTGCGTGTTCGCGACGAGGAGGCTGTGGACCGCGTCCTCCTCCCGCGTGACGTGCCCGATGATCCCCTTGCCGCCCCGCCCCTGGCGGCGGTACGTGGCGACCGGCTGGCGCTTGATGTAGCCGCGCCGGCTGATCGTCATGACGACGTCCTCGTCGGCGATCAGGTCCTCGTCGGTCATCTCGCGGCTGGAGTCGTCCACGACCCGCGTTCGACGCTCGCCGGCGTACTTGCGCTTGAGCTCGGTGAGCTCGTCCTTGATGATCGAAAGGACCCGGGCAGGGTTCGCCAGGATGTCCTCGAGCTCGGCGATGGTCTGGATGATCGCGAGGTACTCGTCCTCGATCTTCTTGCGCTCCAGGGCCGCGAGGCGGGCGAGCCGCATGTCGAGGATCGCCTGGGCCTGGATCTCGGAGAGCCCGAAGCGCTCGATGAGGTTGTTCCGCGCCGTCTCGACGTCGGCCGACTCGCGGATCGTCCGGATCACCTCGTCGAGGTGGTCGAGGGCGATCTTGAGGCCCTCGAGGACGTGGGCGCGCTCCCGAGCCTTGCCGAGGTCGAACTCGGTCCGGCGCCGAACGATCTCCCGCCGGTGCTCCACGTGGTGGGCGAGGACCGACTTGAGGGGCAGCGTCTGGGGCTGCCCGTCGACGAGGGCGAGCATGTTGAGGTTGAAGGCCAGCTGCATCGCCGTGTGCTTGAACAGGTTGTTCAGCACCGTGTGCGGGTTGGCGTCGTTCTTGACCTCGATGTAGATCCGCATCCCGTCGCGATCGGACTCGTCGCGCAGGTCGGCGATCCCGTCGATCCGCTTCTCCTTCACGAGGTCGGCGATCTTCTCGAGGAGCGAGGCCTTGTTCACCTGGTAGGGCAGCTCGCTGACGATGATCGCCACGCGATCGCGGCGGGCCTCCTCGAAGGCGACCTGGGCGCGCATCACGACCCGCCCGTGGCCGTGGGCGTACATCTGGCGGATCGCGTCCACCGTCTCGTTCGCGCCGGTGATCGCGTTTCGCTGCGTCTCGTACCGGAAGATCGAGCCTCCGGTCGGGAAGTCGGGTCCCTTGATGTACGTGCAGAGGTCGTCGGAGGTCAGCTCGGGGTCGTCGATGAAAGCGATCGTCGCGTCCACCACCTCGCCGAGGTGGTGGGGCGGGATGTTCGTCGCCATCCCGACGGCGATCCCGGTGGAGCCATTGACAAGCAGGTTCGGCAGACGAGCCGGGAGGACCGACGGCTCCTTCTGGGTTCCGTCGTAGTTGTCCGTGAAGTCCACGGTGTTCCTGTCGATGTCGGCGAGCATCTCGGAGGAGATCGCGGTGAGCCGCGCCTCGGTGTACCGCATCGCCGCCGCGGAGTCGCCGTCCACCGAGCCGAAGTTGCCCTGTCCGTCGACGAGCGGATAGCGCATCGAGAAGTCCTGGGCCAGCCGGACCAGCGCGTCGTAGAGGGCGCTGTCGCCGTGGGGGTGGTACTTGCCCATCACCTCGCCGACGATCGCCGCGCACTTGCGGAACGAGCTCGTGGACGAGAGGCCCATCTCCCCCATCGTGTAGAGGATCCGGCGGTGGACGGGCTTCAGGCCGTCGCGGACGTCCGGCAGGGCGCGCGCGACGATCACGCTCATTGCGTAGTCGAGATAGGAGGTCCGCATCTCGTCCTCGATGCGGATGGAGCGGACCTCTCCCAGGTCGTCGGTCACGATCGCGTTCTCCGGTTGCGGGCGGCTCGGCGGGTGCTGCGGTCGCGGCGGCGGGTCAGGCGGGCGGGGCGGCGGGTCATGCGGGCGGGGCGGCGGGTCATGCGCGTGCCCTTCCGACGGCAGCGCCACCCTGCCCCGCCGAGATGAAGGCGGCGGCGGTGGCGGCGGCGAGCGAGGTCGAGAGCGCCTCAGGCCGGCGCCGGATCCCGGCGAGCCGCTCCCCGATGGCGGCGGCATCGGCCGGTGGCAGGGCAGGGCGCGCGTCGCGAACGACCCACGCCCGGTGCCCGTCCCCGGTCGCCGCGGCCCGGTCCGCCTCGCGGCGGCAGAACGCCGTCACGGCCGCCGGGTCGAGGGGCGCCAGGTTGCGCAGGGCCCACGAGAGGGCCTTCTGGACGTCGGGCTCGTGGTCGCCGATGAGCTGCCCGACGAGATCGAGGCCGCGCCCCGCCATGGCCGCGCGCTCCTCCCCGGTGGTACGCCCGAGACCGTGGCCCACGTGCGGGAGCGTGGCGACGGTCGAGCCGACCAGGCGCCGCTCCCAGCGGCTCGGGCTGAAGACCAGCTGCTCCAGCTCCGCCCAGCGGAAGGGCTCGAGGAGGATCCCCCCGGCGGCAACGGTTGCCAGCGTGTCCACGGTGATCCAGTCGTCGGCCTCGTGACCGATCTTCCGGAGGATCTGCCAACCTCGCTCGGGATCGGCCGGGAGCACCCACTCCAGGATCCGGAGGGCCATCCAGCGGAGCTCGCGGACCTCGTCACGGGCCAGCGCGTCGGCAACGACCAGCAGGCGGTCGCCCGCCACGCCTCGCACTTCGTGGCGGAGGCTGGCGCAGACCGCGGCGAGAAGCGGCGTGCGAACGCCGAGGGTCGGCCCGATCCCGGGGGCGACGAGGATCTGGCCCTCGCGGTATGCCGGGTCCGCGATCGCGGCCAGCCCGGCGCCGCTCGCGGTGACGAACGCGGCCGGGTCATCCAGCTCGTCTGCCAGGCTTCGACCGAGCGCGCGCGCAGCGGGCAGCGTGGCGGTCACGAACGCGCGCGCGGCGGCGGTCCTTGCGCTGGGCGGCCTCCCGGGCGCCGTTGCGCTGGGCGGTCGGCCGGACGGTGTCGCGACGGACAGCCTCCCGGCGGTCGTCGCCTCCGCCGGCCGGCGCTCGCTCGTCATGCTCATGCCTTCGCCTCGGCCGTGGGCTCGGGGACCAGCCGGAAGCCGTACCGGGCCTTGAGCTCCACCCGCTGCTGCTCTGGGGCGGCGACGTAGACGGCGTCGGCCGTGGCGTAGACGTCGCCCGTCTCCGGGTCGATGAGTCGGCCGGTCGTGGTGTAGAGCCGCCTCCGGCGGCCCACCACCTCGCCCTCGCCGCGGATCCGTGCCCCGATCGGAACCGGTCGCCGGTAGGCGATCGTCATCTTCGCCGTGTACCCCCAGACGTCGGCACCCGCGAGCGCCCAGGCCATGACCTCGTCGAGGATCGCGGCGAGGATGCCGCCGTGGGCGATTCCCTCCCAGCCCTGGAAGTCCGGCGCCAGGATGAGCTCCGTCCAGCAGGTGTTCTCGGCGGTCGAGTGGAGCGAGAGCCGGAGGCCGTGCGCGTTGAGCGTGCCGCAGGCGAAGCAGGCGTGCGGCCCGATCTCCCAGCGGCCCTCGGCCGTCAGCACCTCAGACGTCAAGGTTGCGCACCTTTCGCGCCTCGGACTTGATGAAGTCCTTTCGGGGCGCGACCTTTTCGCCCATCAGCATCGTGAAGATCTCGTCGGCGACGACGGCGTCGTCCACCTCCGCCCGCAGGAGCGTCCGCGTCTCCGGGTTCATCGTCGTCTCCCAGAGCTGGTCGGCGTTCATCTCGCCGAGCCCCTTGAAGCGCTGGACGCTGACGTTCTTCGCGTTCAGCTTCTTGATCGCCGCCTCGCGCTCGGCCTCGCTTCCGGCGTAGATCGTCTGCTTGCCGGTGGTGACCCGGTAGAGGGGCGGCTGGGCGATGTAGAGGTGGCCGTTCTCGATCACCTCGCCCATGTGGCGGTAGAAGAACGTGAGGAGGAGCGTCCGGATGTGGGCGCCGTCGACGTCGGCGTCCGTCATGATGATGACCCGGTGGTACCGGAGCTTGGCGAGGTCGAACGACTCGCCGATGCCGGCCCCGAGGGCGATGATCAGCGGCCGGACATTCTCGCTCGAGAGAACCCGGTCGAGGCGCGCCTTCTCGACGTTGAGGACCTTACCCCGCAGGGGCAGGATCGCCTGGAATCTGCGGTCGCGGCCCTGCTTGGCCGAGCCCCCGGCCGAATCGCCCTCGACGATGTAGATCTCGCTCTTCGCCGGATCGCGCTCCTGGCAGTCGGCCAGCTTGCCCGGCAGAGACATCCCCTCCAGGGCGCCCTTGCGGATGACGAGGTCGCGTGCCTTGCGGGCGGCCTCGCGGGCGCGTGAGGCGGTGAGGCACTTCTCGACGATTCGCCGGCCGTCGGCCGGGTTCTCGTCGAGGTGCTGGGCGATCCCCTCGGCGACCGCGGCCTGGACCTGCCCCTTGACCTCGGCGTTGCCGAGTTTCGCCTTGGTCTGGCCCTCGAACTGGGGCTCCACGAGCTTCACCGAGACGACGGCGGTGAGACCCTCGCGGACGTCGTCGCCCGTCAGGTTCGGGTCACTGTCCCGGAGGACGCCCGCCCGGCGGGCCCAGTCGTTGACCGAGCTCGTGAGGGCCGCCCGGAAGCCGGTGATGTGGGTGCCGCCATCCGGGGTGTTGATGTTGTTGGCGAAGGCGAACACGTTCTCCGCGAACGAGTCGTTGTACTGGAGGGCGACCTCGATCGTGGTGTTGCCGTCGCGCTTCTCGACGGCGATCGGGCGGCTGTGGAGGACTTCCTTGTGGCGGTTGAGGTGGCGCACGAAGGAGACCAGACCGCCCTCGAAGTAGAACGACCGCTCCCGATCGGCGCGCTCGTCGACGAGCGAGATCCAGAGGCCCTTGTTGAGGTAGGCCGACTCGCGCATCCGCTGGGCGATCGTGTCGAACTCGAAGTCGATGGCCTCGAAGACCTCGGGATCGGCACGGAACGCCGTCCGGGTGCCCCGCCGCGCGCCCTGGGGCCCGACCTTCGTCACCGGGGTCGTCGGCTTGCCGCGCGCGTACTCCTGGGCCCAGACGTGGCCATCCCGCGACGTCTCGACCCGGAGCCACTCGGAGAGGGCGTTCACGACGCTCACGCCGACCCCGTGGAGACCGCCCGAGACCTTGTAGCCGCCGCCGCCGAACTTCCCGCCGGCGTGGAGGACCGTGTGGACCACCTCGAGGGCGTCCTTGCCGGTGGCGTGCTTGCCGACCGGGACCCCGCGCCCGTCGTCGGTGACGACGACCATGTTGTCGGGCAGGATCCGAACGTCGATCCGGGTCGCGTGTCCGGCCATCGCCTCGTCGATCGAGTTGTCGACGACCTCCCAGACGAGGTGATGGAGACCGCGCCCGTCGGTCGAGCCGATGTACATCCCGGGGCGTCGGCGGACGGCCTCGAGCCCCTCGAGGACCTGGATGCTGGCGGCCGTGTAGTCGCTTCCGCCGCCGCGACGGGATCGCCCGCCGCGGGAGGACGGCGCTGGGGAGCTCTCGGGAGCTCGATCCGTCACGCGTTCCCTCCGGTCAGTCGTTCGTAGAGCCGTTCCAGCTCGTCATCTCCGTACCACTCGATGATGATTCGGCCGCCTCGCCGCGACCTGGCCATGCGGACCTTTGTCCCGAGGGCGCGCCGCAGGTCGTCCTCGACGCGCTCGATCTCCGCGTCGCCGGCGCGGCCCGTTCGTGCGCTGGCCGGGCGACCAGGTGCGCCGTCGCGGAGGCGCCGGCCCAGCTCCTCGACCTGGCGCACCGAGAGCGCGCGTGCCACGGCCAGCGCAAGCAGCTCGCGCTGGTGGTCGGAGGACAGCCCAAGCATCGCACGCCCGTGGCCCTCGCCGATCCGACCGGACTCGATCGCCGCCTGGACCGCGGGATCGAGATCAAGGAGGCGAAGGGTGTTCGCGATGGTCGGTCGTGCCTTACCGACCTGGTCGGCGATCTCTTCGTTCGTCAGGGCGAACTCTTCGCGCAGCCGAGAGTACGCGCGCGCCGCCTCCATCGCGTTGAGGTCGGCACGCTGCAGGTTCTCCACGAGGGCCAGCTCGAGCTGGTCCTGCTCTCCCGCCTGGCGGATGACCGCCGGGATCCGCTCGAGGCCGACGAGCTGTGCCGCGCGGAGGCGACGCTCGCCGGCGACGAGGCGGTAGCCGTCGACCGTCTCCGTGACGAGGACCGGCTGAATCACGCCATGGGCGGCGATGCTTGCGGCGAGCTCGGCAAGCGACTCCGCCTCGAACGTGGTCCGGGGCTGGAACGGGTTGCGCTCGATCCGATCGATCGGGATCTCGGAGGGACCCGGAGTGGCGCCGACGGCCTGGGGAATGAGGGCCGCGAGGCCGCGACCGAGCGACGACGGGCGGTCGGTACGAGGGCTCATGCCGGGCTCCCCACGGCCGCTGTTGCGGCAGTGGTCGTGCTCACCGCGGGCACCTGCGCGGGGATCGGCGGGGACGAGTGTGCGGCAGCGGCGGCTGCCGATCGGGCCCGGAACTCCGTCGCGAGCGACCGGTACGCAGCCGCACCCCGGCTGTCGGGCGCGTGCCGGGAGATCGGCCGCCCATGGCTCGGGGCCTCTGCCAGGCGCACGCTGCGCGGAACCACGGTCTCGTAGACGGCGCTACCCAGGTGGCTCCGCACCTCCGCGGCGACGTCCGAGGAGAGGTTTGTCCGGGCATCGAACATCGTGAGGACGACGCCGTTCATCGTCAGGTCGGGGTTCAGGTGGTCGCGAATCAGGTGGATCGTGGCGAGGAGCTGGCTGAGTCCCTCGAGCGCGTAGTACTCGCACTGGAGGGGCACGAGCACGCCGTCGGCGGCGGTCAGCGCGTTCACGGTGAGCAGGCCGAGCGACGGTGGACAGTCGAGGAGGACGTAGTCGTACGCGGCGGCGACCTGGGGCAGGATGCGAGCAAGCCGACGCTCTCGCTGCGGAAGCGAGGCCAGCTCCACTTCGGCCCCGGCAAGCGCCACGGAGGACGGGACAAGATCGAGTCCGGGAATCTCGGTCGCCCGGGCCAGGTCTCCGAGAGACGCCTCATCGAGGAGCGCCTCCTCGATCGACAGGTGCCCCGGCTTGGCCGCCGCCCCGAGACCGCTCGTCGCGTTTGCCTGGGGATCGAGGTCGATCACGAGGACGTGCGCGTCATCGGCGGCCAGGTAGGCAGCGAGATTGACGACGGTGGTGGTCTTCCCCACGCCGCCCTTCTGGTTGGCGCAGGCAATCGTCTGGCCCACTCACCGACCAGGCAGAACAGGGATCACAAGAATGAATTCTAGCATTGGAGCCGTTCCTCCTTCTGTTCAGGTGATGCCGGGCGACGCATCCGGGCCGGTCCGCGGCCCGCCCGTGCGGGGCGGCCCAACGACCGGGGCTTCTCCACGACCGGGCCTCCTCATCGCGATCCACGAACCGTGCGTCCCGCTCACCTTGCCAGAGACCACTCACCTGCAGCTGTGCTGGCGCTTATCCGTCCATCCACATGGCCCCTTGCAACGGCTCGCGCATTCGGTTGCTCCTCCGGGTGTCGTCTTGTCGCACCCGCTTCGCGCAGTCGCCGCTGGCGCCGACGACTGGTCCGAGTCTGGCCTCTGGTGGCGGTGGTCACCATGGTCGTGGGGTGCGCGTTTCACGTGAAACGGAACGGAGAGGCACGGCTCGCCTCAGCGATGCGGTGTTCGCCATCGGGCCAGGGAGTTGGCAGACGCAGCCGTGACCCCTGGGCGAGGAGCTGGCCCACAGAGACGGGCGAATCGTCGCCACCGAATCGTCGCGACCGGAACCGCTCGGCGAGCTCGGCCCGAACGCGGGGTGACCTTCCGCCACCGTGCGGGGGCCCCGTTGCCCAGTTCCGGGGGCCCTCGGTATACTCGGTTCTGCAGAGCCCACGGTCACGCCGGGAGACCCGACGGCCGGGGCGCACTGAGGATCGACCGTCTTGAGCCTTGTTCTCGCCGCGGTCGGGGCTACAGTGGCTGCGCTCATCCAGGCAACCGTCCTGCCATTCGCTCCCGCGGGCGGTGGGGGCCTCGATCTCGTCCTCGTCATCGCCGTCGTATGGACGATGGCGCTGGGCCTCGAGGGCGGCCTCGTGTGGGCCTTCCTCGGAGGGCTGGTCATCGACGTACTGCTGATGCGGCCACTCGGGCTGACCGCGTTCATCGACCTCCTCGCCGTCGGAGCCGCATGGCTCGTCGGCCGGTTCGTCACGCGCGGCACCTATCCCCTGATCGTGGTCACGGCCGCCGTCCTCGCCGGCGCCGCGAGCGCGCTCACGGTTGTCCTCTACCAGGCGCTGCGCGACGTGCCCGCCAGCGTCGATCCCGCAGCCGGGGTCGTCGGGTCCGTCGTCACCGCGGCGATCACTGCCGCGGTCCTGGCCCCGCTGGCCCTCATGGCCGCGGGCCGGCGGTCCATCGCCGAGGCGGAGCGGATGGACTGGTGAGCACCTTCGAGCAGCCGGTCACCCACCAGCGGCGTCCAG
>JBBSAS010000058.1:0-8810 GCA_038252055.1 Candidatus Limnocylindrales bacterium | reverse complement strand
GCCCCGATGACGACGAAGAAGGCGAGGGCCACGGCCACCCCGCCGCCGCGCGGGATCGGGCTCGTGTTGACCCGCCGCTTCGTGGGGTGGTCGATGGCGTCCACGCGGTGGGCCAGGCGGCCGGCGAGCGGCGTCAGGACCAGCGACAGGCTCGCGGCGACGACGAAGGCCGCGATCCCGGGGACGAGGAGGCCGGTGTCGCTCACCATCTCCACCGTCGACCGCGGGAGATCACGTCGAGGGCAGCCCGGGAACGGGGAAGCGGGAGCAGATCTCGCGGACCTCGGTCGCGATTCGGGCCTGGACTGCGGGCTCGTCGCGCGTGACAAGGGCTTCGACGAGGAGGCGACCGACGTCCCGCATCTCGTCCGGGCCGAACCCACGGGTGGTCGTCGCCGGCGTCCCGACCCGGATCCCGGAGGTGACGTTCGGCGGCGCGGGATCGAACGGGATCGTGTTCTTGTTGACCGTGATCCCGACGTCGTCGAGGATCCGCTCGGCATCGCGGCCGGAGACCTCGAACGGGCGGACGTCGATCGAGAAGACGTGGTTGTCGGTGCCGCCGGCGATGATCCGGCCACCGCGGGCCGCCACCTCGGCCGCGAGGGCGCGGGCGTTCTCGACCGTCCGGCGCTGGTCGTCGCGGAACTCGTCGGTCGCCGCCAGGCGGAAGGCCACGGCCTTCGCCGCGATGACGTGCATGAGAGGGCCGCCCTGGATGCCCGGGAAGACGGCCCGGTCGACGGCGCTCGCGAGGTCGGCCGTGGCGAAGATCAGGCCGCCGCGCGGGCCGCGCAGGGTCTTGTGGGTCGTCGTCGTCACGAGGTCGGCGTGTGGGAAGGGCGAGGGGTGGACCCCGGCCGCCACGAGGCCGGCGATGTGGGCCATGTCCACCAGGAGGAGCGCGCCCGCGCCGTGGGCGATCTCGGCGAGGCGCTCGAAGTCGAGGATCCGGGAGTACATGCTCGCGCCGGCGATCAGGAGCTTCGGTCGCACCTCGACCGCCTGGCGCTCGAGGGCTTCGTAGTCGAGCTGCTCGGTCTCCCGGTCCAGGTCGTAGTGATGGGCCTCGAACCACTTCCCGCTCAGGTTCACCTTGAGGCCGTGGGTGAGGTGCCCGCCGTGGTCGAGCCGGAGGCCGAGGATCCGGTCGCCGGGCGAGAGGACGGCGAAGAAGGCGGCCTGGTTCGCCTGAGCCCCGGAATGGGGCTGGACGTTGACGTGGGCGGCGCCGGGGAAGAGGGCGAGGGCGCGCTCCTGGGCCAGCCGCTCGACGACGTCCACCCACTCGCAGCCGCCGTAGTAGCGCCGGCCGGGCAGGCCCTCAGCGTACTTGTTCGTGAGCCACGAGCCCTGGGCCTCCATGACCGCGGCGAAGGCGTAGTTCTCGCTCGCGATCAGCTCGATCTTCCAGCGCTGCCGCTCGGCCTCGCCCCGCATCGCGGCCCAGACCTCGGGGTCGACCTCGGCGACGGGCGCCCAGGCAGAACGCAGCGCGCCCGTCATGCTCACTCGCAGCTCCTTCCTCACCGGACACCCCTGCCGGCGGCGCCCCTCGCCCCATTCTCGCCGATGCGTGCGCCCCGCGTCCGGGGCCCCGTCAGCAACCGCGCCGTCGCCGCGACGGCGCCCGCAGGACGAGCTCCTCGAGGACCTGGGCGGCCCCCTCCTCGGCGATCGACGGGGCGACGATCCGGGCGGCCGTGCGCACGGCGGCCGGCGCTCCACCCATCGCGACCCCCGTCCCCACCGCCGCGATCATCTCGAGATCGTTCAGCTGATCGCCGATCGCGAGGACGTCGCGGAGATCCACTCCCAGCCGCCGCGCGACGAAGCGGACGCCCTCGGCCTTGTTGACGCCCGGGGCGAGGAACTCGAGGAACCGCGGATGGCTGACCGTGGGATCGGAGCGCCCGGCGAACGCGGCCCGGGCCCGGCCGAGGACCTGGTCGGCGAGCGGCGGCGGCCCCACGGAGATCACCTTCGTGACCGGCCGCCGGATCCACGCGGCCAGGTCGGGCACGCGGCGTACCCGCCCGAACTGCCAGCGCGAGTAGTCGTCGGCGCCCTCGTCCGCGGCATCGACCACCATCCATTCGAGGTGATTCACGTGCGGCGCGAGTCCCTCCCGGAGGCACCAGGCCAGCACCTCGCGGGCGACGTCCGGAGGCATCGGGCGGTGCAGCAGGAGCCGGCCGAGCCGCGGGCTCCCCGGGGCGGGCATCTCCCGGACGAGCGCCCCCTGGAGGCCGATGAGAGGCGCCCGCAGCTCCAGCTCCCTCGCGTAGCGGAGGGCGGAGCTCGTCATCCGGCCCGTCGCGAGGACCACCGGCACCCCGAGCCGGCCAACGGCGCGGATCGTGTCGGCGGTGCGCGCCGGCAGGGCGAGGTCGTCGCCGACGAGCGTGCCGTCGAGGTCGAGAACGACGAGGCGAACGGGGCGCGTGCCCGCGCGAGCCCGTCCGGGGTCCGAGGGGCCGGGGCTCGGCTTCACCCGGGCGCGGCGAGGACGGCGACGCGGGGCCGGCCGGCAAGATCCGGCTCGACCCGCGCATCCCAACCGGGCAGCAGCTCCCCGGCGAGGGCCACGAGGGCGGCGCCCTGGTCGCTCCCGATCTCGAGGAGCGCGGCGCCGCCGGGCTCGAGCCGGTCGGGGAGCAGGGCGAGGAGCCGCCGGATCACGTCGAGGCCGTCGGGGCCGCCGTCGAGGGCCGCACGAGGCTCGAACGAGGCCGCGACCGGGAGGGTCGGGACGACGGCGGCGGGGATGTACGGGAGGTTGGCGCAGAGGAGCTCGAAGCGGTCCGGGACGAGGAGGAGTCCGGCCGGGGCATGACCCGGCGGCACGAGGTCCGCGCAGGCGACGCCCACCCGGTCGGCGACGCCGTGGCCGACGGCGTTCTCCCGGGTCAGGTCGGCGGCATCGGCTGCGACGTCCGACGCCACGATCTCCACCTCGCCGAGCATCCCGTTCCGCCGCAGCGCGACGGCCAGCGCGACCGCGATCGTGCCGCAGCCGGTCCCCACGTCGGCGACGTGGAGCGGCGGCGTCCCCGCGGGGCGGGGTGCGGCGGCGAGACGCTCGGCGACCTCGCGCAGGGCCAGGTCCACGAGGAGCTCGGTCTCCGGCCGCGGGATGAGCGCCCGCGCGTCCGTGACGAAGGCGACACCGTGGAACTCCTTGAACCCGCGGATGTAGGCGACGGGCTCGCCGGCCGCCCGGCGGCGAAGGTGATCGGCGAACCGCGCCGCCGCCTCCGGGCCGACGCCGGCCCCGGGGTGGGCGAGGACCGACGTCCGCTCGACGCCGAGCACATGGGCGAGCAGCAGCTCCGCGTCGAGGCGGGCACTCTCCGAACCGCTCGCGCGGAGGCGCTCGATCGCCGGGGCGAGGAGCTCGTCGATCGTTGCCATCGCGGATGCCGCGGGCCCGGGCACGTGCCCGTGGCTACGCGGACTCCTCCTCGCCGGTCAGGCCCCGGAGCTTCTCGGCCTGGTCGGTTTCCGCGAGCGCGTCCACGAGCCGGCCGAGGTTCCCGTCGAGGACGCCGGGCAGGTTCGAGAGGTCCATCCCGATCCGGTGGTCGGTGACGCGGTCCTGGGGGACGTTGTAGGTGCGGATCTTGTCGGAGCGGTCGCCCGCCCCGACCAGCGAGCGGCGGACCACCGAATCGGCCTCTCGCTGGCGGGACCGCTCGGCGTCGGCCAGGCGGGCCCGCAGGATCGCCATCGCCTTGGCCTTGTTCTTGTGCTGGCTCCGCTCGTCCTGGATCTCGACCACGAGGCCGGAGGGCAGGTGGGTGATCCGGACCGCGGAGTCGGTCGTGTTGACGCCCTGGCCGCCGGGGCCCGAGGAGCGCTTCACCTCGATCCGGAGATCCTTCTCCTCGTCGATCGCGAGGTCGGCCTCCTCGGCCTCGGGCAGCGCCACGACGGTCGCCGTGGAAGTGTGGATCCGGCCGGACGATTCCGTCGCCGGGATCCGCTGGACGCGGTGGGTCCCGCTCTCGTACTTCAGGCGGCTGTAGGCGCCATCGCCGGAGATCTCGACGACCGCCTCCTTCACGCCCCCGATGCCGGTCTCGTTGAGGGTCATCACCTCGGCCCGGAAACGGAGTCGCTCGGCCCACCGGAGGTACATCCGGAGGAGATCTCCCGCGAAGAGGGCAGCTTCCTCGCCTCCGGCGCCGGCCCGGATCTCGAGGATCACGTTCCGGTCGTCGTTCGGATCGCGCGGCAGGAGGAGCACCTTGAGCTCCTCGAGCGCCGCCGCCTCGGCGGCCGCGAGCCGATCCACCTCGTCCCGGGCCATCGCCCGGAGCTCCTCGTCGGCCTCCGTGTCCCGCATCTCCCGGGCACCCGCGAGCTCGGCCCGGATCTCCTCGAGGCGGCCGAACGTCCGGACGACGGGCTCGAGGCGGGCGAGCTCCTTGCCGAGGCGGCGAAGGGCGTCCAGGTCGGTCGACGTCTCCGGGAGGGCGAGCTCGTCCTGGATCGCCTGCGACTGGGCCACGACCGCCCGCAGCTTCTGGTCGAGCGAGTCCACCGTCAGGCCTCGGTCCCCGGCGCGGCCGGGGGTTGGGGCGTCCCCGGCTCCGCCGTGCCGGGCGTCCCCTCCGTTCGCGATCCCGTCCCCGCGCCGGCGAGCAGGAGGGGCGAGCGCGCGAGCGTGCCGCTGCCTGCGGGGATGGCCTCGCCGTCGGCCTCGAGCGCCTGCTCCATGCTCACGATCGCGACCTCGATCATGTCGTCGGTCGGCTGCTTCGTCGTGATCTTCTGGACCCAGATCCCCGGCTCGAAGACGGCCCGGACCAGGCGATTCCCACGGTGCCGGGCCCCGAACCGGAGCAGCTCGTAGGAGATCGCCGCGATCACGGGGACGAGGATCACCCGGCTCAGGATCATCAGCGGCAGCGGCTGTCGGCCGACGAGCGAGAAGGTGATGATCGAGACGAGGATCACCACGACGAGGAACTCCGTGCCGCAGCGCGGATGCGCCGTCGGATACGTCCGGACGGCCTCGACGGTCAGCGGATCGCCGGCCTCGAGGGCGTGGATCGTCATGTGCTCCGCGCCGTGGTACTGGAACGTCCTCCGGACGTCCTGGGTCCGGCCGATGATCGAGAGATAGCCGAGGAAGATCACGACCTGGACGATCCCCTCGACGACGCGCTCGACGATCCCGGGCTGGCCACCGGCGACGAGCCGGGCGACCACGAGGGGCAGGAAGAAGAAGAGGCCCACGCCGATCACGAGGGTGACCCCGAGCATGAGGGCGACGGAGCCGGCGCCGAGGTCCGCGGCATCGGCCGTCCGGCCATCGGCGGTCGTCCCGGCGGGCAGCTCGTCGGCCGCGGCCACGCCGGCCGACCGGACGAGCCATCGCGTCCCGATGACGAGCGTCTCGTAGAGGACGACGAGGCCGCGGACGAGGGGAAGCTTCGCCCAGCGCGTGCCCCGGAACCCGGCTGCCAGCGGCTCGGCGGACCAGACGATCCGGCCGTCGGGGTGGCGGAGGGCGACGGCGATCGCGTCGCGACCACGCATGAGGACGCCCTCGATGAGGGCCTGTCCACCGTACGAGAAGCGGGGCGCGGATGCCATCGTCAGGGCCGGGAATCGCGACGGCGGGCCGGGGGCCCGCCGTTCGTGCTCAGGGGGTCCGGTCGGGCACGGCGCGGAGCCGGGATCCCGTCCGTGGTCAGCGGCCGGTCTGCGCGCGGTCGAGGCGTCGCTGGAACCGCTCCACCTGGCCGGCGGTGTCCACGATCATCTGCTTGCCCGTGAAGAACGGGTGGCAGTTGCTGCAGACGTCCACGCGGAGCGACTCACGGGTGGAGCCGACCTCGAACTCCGTGCCGCACGTGCCGCAGTGGATCTTGGCCTGGTAGTACTTGGGGTGGATGCCCTGTTTCATCGGAACCTCGGGGCGGCGCGTCAGGCGCCGGCGGCCGCGGCCTGGACGGCCGGGGCCTCGGCGGCCGTGGCGGCCTCCGGAGCAACCGACTCGACGCGGACGCGCTTCTTGGTGCGGGTCTGGTGCTCGAAATGCACCCTGCCCGTGACGGTGGCGAAGACCGTGTAGTCACGACCGAGGCCCGTGCCCGCGCCGGCGAGGAACGTCATCCCGCGCTGCCGGACGAGGATTGAGCCGGCGGGGACGACCTGGCCGTCGCCGACCTTCACGCCCAGCCGCTGGCCGGCCGAGTCCCGGCCGTTCTTGACGCTGGAGCCTGCTTTCTTGTGGGCCATCGATCAGTCTTCCTTCTTCGGTGTCCGCGGCCGCTTCGGCTTCGCGGGGGCCTCCCCCGCCGCGGCGTCGGTTTCGGCCTTCGGGGTGGCCTTCGCGGCCCGTGCCCGGGTCTTCTTCGGTGCCTCGGCGGCGGCCTCCGGCGCGGCGGCGGCCTCCGGCGTGGCAGCGGCCTCCGGCGCGGCAGCAGCCTCCGGCGCGGCAGCAGCAGCCTTGGCGGCCAGGGTCGCAGCGAGAGCGGCGTCCGCAGCAGCCTGGGTCGCGGCGACTTCCTCGATCTTCTCGCGCTCGGTGCGCTTCGCCTCGGCAGCCTGGCGGGCCTCCTCGGCGGCGCTCTTCCCGTTGAGCGTCACGTCCGTGATCCGGAGCATCGTCTGCTCCTGGCGGTGGCCCTTCTTGACCCGGCGTCGCGCCTTCGGCTTGTACTTGAAGGAGATGACCTTCGCGGCCCGGTCGTTCCGGAGGACCGTGGCGCTCACCGTGGCGCCATCCACGACCGGCCGCCCGATGGACGCCTCGTCACCGTCCGCCACGAGGAGGATGCGGTCCAGGGTGATCTCCTCGCCCGGCTCGACCTCGAGGAGCTCGACGGCGAGCTCGGTGCCGACCTCAACGCGGTACTGCTTCCCGCCGGTCTCGATGACTGCGTACATGGGTCTCCGGGTTGGGCCGTGGCGCGCAGGCGCCGGCCGCTGGTGAGGCGGCCGGATGGGCCGCGGGTGGCACGTCGGGGCGTCCCGCCTCCGCGGGGCGCGAATGGCGAGTGTACGGCGCCCGAGCGGATCCCGCAACCCGGGGATCGGCCCCGCTGGCGGCGGTCAGGCGCGACGGCCCGGGGCCGCAGGCGCGGGCATGGTCGGGAGCGCGGGCACGGTCGGGCGCGGGGACTCGGCGGCCTCGAGCGAGGGCACCGCGGCCGGCGCATCCGGATCGTCCGCCATCACGAGGCGCTCTCGGACGAGGGCGCGGATGGCGGTCGGCCCGGATAGCGGCGGGGCAGGCGGCTCGCCGAGCGCGGCAACCACCTCCTCGGGCCGTCCCACGGCATCGGCCCCGTGGCGCAGCCGGATCCCCAGCGTGATGCCGTCGGCATCGCTCGACCGGACCTCGAGGTCAAGGAGCAGCGGACGGAGATCGTAGAGCGCCGATGCCGTGTCGCGCCGACGCCGCCTGAGCAGCGATCGCGCGGCCAGGATCTCGACGGCGGCCGCCTCCACCTCGCGCCGGAGGGCGCCCGTCACGACCGCGCGGTAGACGGCGCCGACGACGGCCGCCGGGGCCGCCGGGGCACCGACCCAGACGTCGTGGAGGCTCACCAGGACCCATCCGGACGGCAGGACCGCAGCGATCGCCGGGCGCACGTCGTCGATCGGGAGGCGCGCGGCGAGATAGGCGTCCACGACTTCCCGCTCGCCGGCGACGCCGAGCGGAAGGGGCGCCGCCGGGACGGTCCGGCCACGCCCGGACGCGTGCCCCGCGAGCGGCAGGCCGCTCGCCTCGAGGATCGTGGACCAGCCCCGGGCGCTGGACGCGCCTGTGTCCGCGGCGGTCGGCGCGGGAACGGAGACGGACAGGCGCCACCGCTGGCGGGGAGGGGGTGGTGGCGGCGGGGGGGGCACCTTCTCATCGCGAGACGAGGGACGCACGGCGGGCATGGCCGCGGCGGGTCGCGGGCCGCGGGATCTGGGGTCGGGTAGGGAGGTCACGTCTGCTAGTCTGCCCCACGATGGAGGTTCCCACCGCGCCGACCGCACCGGCCGCGCTGCCGGCCCCCTCGCGCCGCGTCCTCGTGCTCGTCGCGGCCGTCGTCGTGCTGGGGATCGCCTTCTGGATGGGGCGCGACGTCCTCGCGCCGTTCGTCGTGGGCCTCCTCCTCGTCTACCTCCTCGATCCGCTCATCGAGCGTCTTGCCCGGGTCCGGGTGGCCGGGCGCCGGCCGCCGCGACCGATTTTCATCCTCCTCGTCTACGTCGTCGTGGCCCTCGTCCTCGCCGAGCTCGTCCTCCTGATCATCGGGCCACTCGTGGAGCAGGTCCGCGCCTTCGCCACGGGTGCTCCCGGGTACCTGGAGCAGCTGAACCAGCAGGTCCGCACGCTCTTCACCTGGTGGGACCGCCTCAGCGTCCCGGCCGACGTCAAGGACACGATCGACAAGAGCCTGACGGATCTCCTGGCGAACATCGGGTCGATCGTCCCCTCGATCATCCGCCCACTCTTCAGCTCGGTCCTCGGGCTCGTCGGGTCGGTCTTCGGCTACCTGATCATCCCCGTCTGGGCGTTCTGGATCCTCAAGGACCGGCCGGCCATCGTCCGCGCCTTCGATCGTGCCGTTCCGGCGGCCTGGCGGGCCGACACCTGGGCAACGCTCGGCATCGTCCGCCGCGTCTTCGGCTCCTGGATCCGGGGCCAGCTCATCCTCGGTCTCGTGGTGGGAGCCGCGAGCTTCGTCGGCCTCCTCGCCCTCGGCGCCTTCATCGACCCGGTCTTCGGGCAGTACGCCGTGCTCCTCGCGGTCATCGCCGGCGTGCTCGAGCTGCTGCCGATCATCGGCCCGATCATC
>JBBSAS010000057.1:0-8931 GCA_038252055.1 Candidatus Limnocylindrales bacterium | reverse complement strand
GGGTGGGAGGGCGTTCTCGCCGACCATCTCCACGGGCCAGTAGACGCTGTCGCCGGCCAGGCGCGTGCCGCCCCACCAGTGGACGTCGAGGTGGTAGCGGTCGTGGCTGAAGCAGGCCGGGATGATCGCCCGGAGGGCCGGCGGGCGGCGCATGGCGGCCTGAAGCGCCGAGAAGCCGCCCCAGCTGATCCCGAACATCCCGACGGCACCCGAGCTCCAGGGCTGGCCCGCCAGCCAGTCGATGACCGCGAGGTTGTCGAGGATTTCGCGCTCGGTGTACTCGTCCTGCGCGATCCCCCGGCTGCTCCCCGAGCCGCGCAGGTCCAGCCGGCAGCTGGCATACCCGGCGGCGGCGAACGCGCCGTGGAGCGGCCAGTCGCGCGAGAGCGTCCAGTCGTCCTTGCGGTACGGGATTGACTCGAGGAGCGCCGGGACCGTGCCCAGAGCGGGCGCCTCGGCCGCGGGCGTGTGGGCCAGGGGCGCCTCGAACGCGGACGGTTGGGGCAGGTAGAGCGTGGCGGCGAGGTCCACGCCGTCGTCCATCGGGATCCGGACCTGCTCGGTCCGCACCGGGTGGCCGATCGGCCGGCCGTTCACGACGTAGCGCCGGACCTCGGAATCGCCCATGACCCACCTCCCGCCGGGCGGCACCTGGGCCGACCGCCGTCGGCTAGTCTAGGTCGGCCGTGAGCCATCCACCCGCCGCCCGCCAGCCCCCGGATCCGCCGCTCGGCGACGCCGGGATCCTCCTCCGGGTCCCGTCCCGTGGCGACGCTCAGGCGATCGCGTCCGCCTGCCGCGACCCGGAGATCGCCCGCTGGGTGCCGGTGCCGGTCCCCTACACGCTCGCCGATGCCGCGTCGTTCCTCGACACCATCGAGGCGGGCTGGACCTCCGGTTCGCCGTCCACCTTCGCGATCGTGGACCGCTCCGGCGGGCATCTCCTCGGGATGATCAGTCTCGAGTACGGGGCCGTCGCGGGCCGAGCCGCGGTCGGCTACTGGATCGCACCGGGCGCCCGGCGACGCGGGATCGCGACCCGCGCCGTGCGTCTCGTCGCGGCATGGGCCTTCGAGGACCCGGCGCTCGAGCGGCTCGAGCTCACGACCCTCGTCGGCAACGTTGCGTCGGGGCGCGTGGCCCTCGGGGCCGGCTTTGCGCGCGAGGGTATCCTCCGGCAGTTCCTCTCCTTCCGCGGGACACCCGTTGACGCGGTGATGTTCGCGCGGGTGCGGTCGGGCGGGCCGGGAACAGGCCCGGCGCCGACGTGGCGCGCCGGAGACAACGGGGCACCGGAACTGCGGCCCGGCGCCGCGTCCGTCTCCCTGAACGAGACGCTCGACGAGTGGGAACGTGCCGCGATGGCGGTCGGCTCCCTGGCGGCCGAGACCGGCCCGGCGGCGGAACCACTCGTCGCCGAGTTGCTCGACGCCCTCCGCGAGGAGGTTGCCCGGCGGTCGTCGGACGGGCCGTTCAACGGCCCCGGCGCGGAGGCGGCCGATCGCCGCGACGCGATCGCGACGCTCCTCGCGGACCTCGGGCTGGCCGATCCCACCGAGCCCGCGGACGCGCTCGCGGCGCTCGGCTGGGACGGCAACGAGGTGGACGACCTCCTCGCGCCGTTCGGGACCGACGAGGCCCGGCTCGTCGTCGCCGCGTGGCTCGCCGCCGGAGCCCGGGCCCGGAGACTCCTCGCCGGCCGATAGCTCTGGCCGGGCGCTGGCGACCGGCTTCCCGTTGGCGCGATTTCGGCGTCCTCGGGCCGGGTTGTCACCGGCGGGTCGCCGCGATGGCGTCAGCCCGCGGCAGGCTGGGCCGGCTCGGCCTCCACGATGATGGGCTCCTCGTGACGCCGCGTCTCGGGCAGCAGCAGCGTGAGCACGACCCCGAGCACGACGAAGGCAAGGGCGGTGAAGCCCGCCGCGCGGGCGGCGGTGGAGAAGGCATCGTCGAGCGGCTTCGCCGCGGCGGGGAGGGCCGCCAGGAAGGCGGGATCCGCGAAGCACGCCGCCTGCTCCGGCGGGAGGGTGCCCCCGAAGCTTCCGGCCTGCTCCGCCAGCGAAGGATCGCGAAGGGCAGGCAGGACCTGCCCGGCCGACTCGTCGACGAGCGTCACGAGCAGCTCTCGGCATTGCGGGGCGACACCCGGAAGGGCCGACTCGAGGTTGCTGCCCGCCTGGCTCGAGAGCGTGGCGAAAAGGACCGTGCCGAGGATCGCCACGCCGAGGGCCGACCCGACCTGGCGCATCGTCGAGTTCGTCCCCGAGGCGAGGCCAGACCGCTCGGGCGGGATGTCGGAGAGGACGATGCTCGTCAGCTGAGCAGTGGCGAGGCCCACCCCGATGCCGTAGACGAAGAGCGGCAGCGCGAGGGCGATCCCCGCGACGGTCGGGCCGATGAGGATCGTCGTGAAGAAGATTCCGACCGCCTCGAGCGCCATGCCGAGCGTCACCGCCCGCCGCGGGCCGTAGCGGCGGGCCACGGTGGCCGACAGCGGCGCGGCGAAGAACGACCCGACCGCGAGGGCCAGGAAGATGAGCCCCGTCTCGAATGCGTCGTACCCGGCGACCGCCTGGAGGAAGAGCGGGAGGGCGAAGAGGAGGCCGAACTCGCCGAGGCTGACGATCGTCCCCGCCAGGTTGCCGAAGCGGAAGGCGCGATAGCCCCAGAGCGAGAAGTCGAACAGGAAGAACTTCCCCGCCCGCTGGCGGCGGACCTCGACGAAGGCGAACAGCACGAGGGAGACCGCCCCGATCGCGAGGGCGACGGCGACGATGGAGACCGTGGTGGACGGCCAGGTCCAGCCGGCGACGGAGAACGGGTGGCTCGCGTTCGGCGCCAACCAGCCGTAGGTGCGGCCCTCGATGAGCCCGAAGACGACGCCGACCAGGCCGACGGTGATGAGGATGAACCCCGGCAGGTCGAACCCGATCGAGCTGTCCTCGTCGCGGGACTCCCCGATGTAGCGGAGCGTTCCGAGGATCGCGAGCAGGCCGATCGGCAGGTTGATGTAGAAGGCCCAGTTCCACGAGAGGTTCGTCGTCAGCCAGCCGCCGAGGAGCGGCCCGATCGCGGCGGTCCCGCCGATGACGGCGCCCCAGATCCCGAATGCGATCGCCCGGTCGCGGCCCTGGAAGTTGGCGTTGAGGATCGACTGCGTCGACGGCAGGATCATCGCGCCGCCGATGCCCTGGACGAGGCGGGCGCCGATGAGCATCTCGCCGCTCGTCGCCTGTCCGGCCACCATCGAGGCGACGATGAAGATCGTGAGCCCGGCGAGGTACATCGCCCGCCGGCCGAGGACGTCGCCCATCCGTCCGAGCGTCACGAGGAGCGCGGCGAAGACGAGCGTGTAGATCGCGTTGACCCACTCGGCTGAGGTGGAGTCGAGCTTGAGGTCGCGGATGATCGAGGGGATCGCGACGTTCACGATCGTCGCGTCCACGATGATCATCGAGACGCCGAGGCTGAGCATCGCGAGTCCGAGCCAGCGGCCGCGCCCGCCTGTCGCCATCGCCGGAGCCGGGGCGGGCAGCGCCTGGGTGGTCATCGTTCGGGATCTCCTCGCGGACAGGCCGCCGGCCGACGGTTCCGTCGTCATCAATCGTTTCGTGACGCAGATGTTTCGCGAGGATGATAGGCTGTCAAACGTGAAGACGCAACTGAGCCCCTCGGGTCCTCCCGCCCGGGCCCGCCCGCCCGGCGGTCCCATCTCCCGGGACGAGGCCCTCGAGACGAGCCGCCTCGTCGTGGACCTGCTCCACGCCGCCCACGCGAGCCGTCGTGCCGGCGCGTCCGAGCCCGACAGCGCGGCCGCCGGGCACCCCGCGGACCCTGCCGCGCCGCCCGCGTCTGAGCATGCGATCCGGGCGGCCGTCTACCTCTACCAGCACGGTGAGCGGACGGTCGGCCAGCTCGCCAACGGTCTCGGGATCAGCACCGGCTGGGCAAGCCGGGTCGCCGAGGAGCTCGTCGAGCGCGGCCGCGCCACGCGCACCGGGGATCCGGACGACCGGCGGGTAGTCCGACTCCGGCTCACCGAGGGTTCCCTGGCCGAGATCGAGCGCGCCTACCAGTGGCGAGGCGATCTCGTCGCTGCGGCCCTCGAAGAGCACGGGCAGACCGAGCGCGCCGCGATCCGCCGGTTCCTGCGGCGGGTCGCCACGGACCTCTCGGCCGAGGCGGCCACCGCCTCGTCGTAGCGCCCGCAGGCTGTCGGGGAGAGGCCGGCGGCGCCGACAGCGGCCCGCGGCCCCGCCGGCCGCGGCGGTACCATGACCGGGTGACATACCCCGCCGGCCGTGCGGCCGAGATCCCGGCCGCGCCATGGTGACGGCCCTGCGGCGCTACGCCCGGAGCTTCACCGGCTTCGAGCGGGACGCCCGGATCTTCCTCCTCACCACCCTCGTCTACGGGATCGCCCTCAGCCTCTGGTGGGTGGACTTCAACCTCTACCTGACCGCGCTCGGGTTCGATCCTGCCTTCATCGGGATTGCCGGGACCGCTGGATCCGCGGCCGGCGTCCTGGTCGCCTTCCCGGCGAGCATCCTCTCGGACCGGTTCGGTCGCCGCCTGGTGCTGGCGATGGGGACCGGCGGCGCGACCCTCGCGCTGGCCGGCCTGCTCCTCTTCACGTCGCCCCTCGCGATCGTCCTCCTCGCCGCGGCGATGGGGGCCGCCAACCAGGCCTTCTTCGTCGTCCAGTCGCCGCTCCTCATGGAGCGCAGCCGGCCGGAACACCGCAACGAGCTGTTCTCGCTGCAGTTCGCGATCTCCAACGTGACAAACGTCGGGGCGGCCCTCCTGGGCGGCGCGATCGCCGCGGCGATCGGTGGGGCGGCGGGAGCGGGCTCGAACGATCCCGCCGTCTACCGGATCCTCTTCGTCGTCATGGTCGTCGCCGCGGCAACCGCCACGGCTACCGTCCTCGCCCTGCGCGACGACCGTCCCCGACGGCGGCGCGACTGGCAGACCCTCGAGCAGCGGCCCCATGACGGCTGGTCCGGCGAGCCGATCGCGCTGCGTCCGGACCGCCCCGTCGCCACGCGGCGGGCCCGCCTGGGCATCCCGCGGCCCTCGGACCCCCGGACGTTCTGGCGGCTCCTCGTCCCCGGGTTCCTCATCTCCCTCGGGGCCGGGCAGGTGATCCCCTACCTCAACGTCTTCGTGGAGCGGAAGTTCGGACTGGACCTCGCCGCCCTGAACGTCATCTTCGCGATCACGAGCCTCGGGACGGCGGTCGCGATCCTCGTCCAGCCCGCCCTGGCCCGGCGCCTCGGCAAGGTCGGCTCGGTGGTTCTCGTCCAGGGCGTCAGCATCCCGTTCCTCGTCGTCCTGGGGTTCAGCCCGGTCCTCTGGACGGTGATCGCGGCGATGGCGGTCCGAAACTCCCTGATGAATGCCGGCAACCCGATCGCCAACGCCTTCGCCATGGAGCAGCTGGCGCAGGGCGAGCGCGCGACGTACGCCGCAACGGCGAGCCTCCTCTGGTCGCTCGGCTGGGTGATCGCCGGGCCCTGGTACAGCATCCTCCAGGCGACCCTCGGCTTCGACGCCGGCTACACCGTCAACTTCGCCACGATCATCGTCCTCTACAGCGCCGGCACCTGGCTCTACTGGCACTGGTTCCGCGATGCGGAGGCGCACTTGCGACCCGCCGGCGACGCGATCGCGGCCTGACCGTCCGGGCGCCGCCCCCGGAGGCGGTCGCGCCCTCCCGCCGCGCCCGCGCGCCCGCTATCCTGCGGGCACCATGGCCGAGCAGCCGACGCCGTCCCCCGTCCCCGGCGCTGCCACCCCCGGTGCCCGCGCGAAGTCCGGCATCCCGCGCAATCCCGGTCGCCACGACCTGGGGATGAAGGCGACCCTCCTCTTCCCGGACCGCGACATCGTGGAACGGCACTACGTGCCCCTCATCTACACCGCCTGCCGGACCTGCTACAGCGAGCTCGAGCCCGAGGAGATCTTCCGGCGCGCCGTCGCCGGCGAGATCGACCGGGCGAAGATGCAGAAGCTCATCAGCGGGGTGATCGAGAGCGGCCACGGCAGCACGATCGAGCACGTCGTCTTCACCTTCGGGATCAGCGGGGTGAGCCGGACCCTCTCCCACCAGCTCGTCCGCCACCGGGCCGGCGTCGCCTTCGACCAGCAGAGCCAGCGCTACGTCGCCTTCAAGGGCCCGGCGACGATGCTCCCGCGCACGATCGCCGACGCCGAGCCGGACCTGCGGGCCCGATACGAGGAGCAGCTGGAGGGATCACTCGAGCTCTACAGCGACCTCCTGGCCGCCGGGATCCCGGGCGAGGACGCCCGCTTCGTCTTCCCCAACGCCACCCGGACGAACCTGGTCATGACGGCGAACCTGCGGGCGCTCATCCACATGGCCGGCCTGCGCCTCTGCACCATGGCCCAGTGGGAGATCCGGCGGCTCTTCCAGTTGATCCGGCATGAGGTCTTCGCGGTCAGCCCGTTTCTCGGGAGCTTCCTCGCCCCGAAGTGCGTCCCCCTCGGCTACTGCGACGAGATGGGCAACCGGGACGAGCACTGCCCGATCCGGCCGCACCGTGACTCGGTGCTCGCGGCGTGGGCCGAGAAGCACGAGGCTTCCCGCCGGGGCGGGCGCGACCTGCCCGTGATCGACCGGTCGCCGGGCTGACAGCATGCCCATCCGTCTCCAGTTCGACCGGATCCCGCCGGGCGCCGAGATCGGGCCGCATCGCCACGGCGTGGAGACGATCGTCTACGTCGCCGCCGGCGAGATCGCGTTCGAGCACGGGACGGATCTCGGCCGGCGGGTCGTCGTCCGCGCCGGCGACGTCCTCTACGAAGCGCCCGCCGAGTACCACCGGATCCGCAACGAGGCGGCGATCGACGCCCTCGCCCTCCTGGCCGCCGTCGAGGTGCCGGCGGACCGGCCGGGCGACGTGTTGCGAAGCTGGGCGGCCGAGGGAGAGCCGGTCCGCCGTCGCGAGGGCGCCCGGGTGATCGAGGGGGCGGGCATGCGAACCAGGGTGCTCGTCGAAACCGGCGACTTCGGCACCGACGCCTTCTCGGTGGGCGAGGTGGAGATCGACCCGGGCGCCCAGACGGGCTGGCATCGCCACCAGCAGTCGGAGCACGTGATCGTCGTCTTCGAGGGGCGCGGATCGATCCGGATGGGATCGCTCGAGGAGACGCTCGAGCCGCTCAAGGGGATCCGGGTCGCGATGGGCCTGCCCCACGCGATCTCGAACACGGGGCGGACAACGCTCCGCTACCTCATGTGCAGCACGCCGGCGGCCGACCCGCTGAGCGAGCGCGGGGGCGTGGACCCGCCGACGTGATCGCGGCCCGTGCCCCGCGAGGTCGGCTCCCGGAGCGTTGCCGTGGTCCGCGGGGCGTGACCTCGGCCGCGGCACGCGGCCCGGGGACTCGCCGTGGCCCGCGGGCATGGCTCCGAGTCCGGAAGCCGTCGCGATCCGGGACACGGAACCGCCCCGGAATGGAGTACCGACACCGGGATGCCGGTCGCGTCCACGCCGGGGCGGACTCCGCGCGGGCGGGCGGCCGAAGCCGGCCCGTTCGTACGGACGAACGAACGCCCGGAGGAACCGAGATCCCGAGCGGCTCCTTGATGTGATCGCGGCGCCTCTCGGAGGGAGAACCTCCGGGATTGCTCCCAGACGTCTCGTCGGACCTCGTTGATGTGATCGCCGTGGTCTCGACTCTCTTGGCCCCTCCGGGCAGGTCCTATGATCGTCGAACGACCACGGTCACCACAAGGGGGTTATCCACGAACCGCCGGCGATCGACCGGGGCTGCGTCCACGACCGTCTCCACCGTGTGGACAACTTGTGGACAATCGGCCGAGCTGCCGCGGACGGGCGCGGCGGGCGCTGAGGGGGCGCGGAGCGCGGGTGCCCGGAAGGGCGGCGGCGCGGAGCGATCAGCCCCCGATCGCGAACATCTCCATCCGCGGGAGCTCCGCCGTGTCCGCGGCCCGGAGCTGCGAGTACTGGTCGGCGCGGACCGCCCAGACGTCACGGATCCGTCCGACGATCTCCTCGTCCGACGCGCCCGCCCGCAGGAGCGCCTTGAGGTCGGTCCCGCGCGCCGCGAAGAGGCACGTGACGAGCTCGCCCTCGGCTGACAGACGGGCCCGGCTGCAGGCGCCGCAGAAGGGCTGGGTGACCGACGCGATGACGCCGACCTCGCCGGAGCCGTCACGATAGCGGAAGCGTTCCGCCACCTCGCCCGGGTACGAGGGCGGGACCGGCTCCAGGGGCAGGATGGCGTCGATCCGCGCCAGGATCTCCGAGCGGGAGACCACCTCGTCCATGCGCCACCCGTTCGTGTGCCCGACGTCCATGAACTCGATGAACCGGACGACGAGTCCCTCCTCGCGCGCCCAGCGGGCGAGCGGCAGGATCGAGTCCTCGTTGACCCCGCGACGCACGACGCTGTTGACCTTGATCGGTGCGAGGCCGGCCGCGCGAGCCGCGGCGAGCCCCTCGAGCACCCGGGCCACCGGGAAGTCGACGCCGTTCATTCGCCGGAAGACGTCGTCGTCGAGCGAGTCGAGGCTCACCGTCAGCCGCGTCAGGCCGGCGTCGGCGAGCGGCGCCGCGAGGCGGCTGAGCGTCGAGCCATTCGTCGTGAGGGTGAGGTCGCGGACGCCGTCGATCGCCGCCAGCATCCCGACGAGGTCCGGCAGGTCACGCCGAACCGTCGGCTCGCCGCCCGTGAGCCGGATCTTCGCCACGCCGAGGCCGACGAAGAGGCGGGCGAGCCGGGCGATCTCCTCGAACGTCAGCACCTCGGCGCGCGGGAGAAAGGCGAAGTCGCGTCCGAAGATCTCCGCCGGCATGCAGTACGAGCACCGGAAGTTGCAGCGATCGGTGACCGAGATGCGGAGGTCGTGGAGCGATCGACCGAGACGATCCCGGGGCAGGG
>JBBSAS010000056.1:0-8953 GCA_038252055.1 Candidatus Limnocylindrales bacterium | reverse complement strand
ACCAGATCTGGCATCTCGGCAAGATCGTTTACAACAAGACCTACTGGCAGACGGTTCCCAGGGGCCGCGAGTAGCCAACCCTGGGCGCCGTACGCCGGCCAGGGGCGCCGCACGCCGGCCAGGGCCCGCCGCACGCCGGGCGGTGGGCGGAACCGGGCCCCCCGGCTGGTCGGCCGTGCCAGACGCGCAGGCCGACCCTATGATCGACGGATGACCGACCCGATCGCCCCGGCCGCTCGCGGCCGCGTCTTCCCGCGCGTCTTCGGGCGCCGCCTCCCCGTCGCCGCGCGCGCCAGCGGCGCGACGATCTGGGATGCCGAGGGCCGGGTCTACCTCGACGCCGCCGGCGGGGCGGTCGTCGTGGGGATCGGGCACGGCCGCTCCGAGGTCGCCGCCGTCATGGCGGCCCAGGCCGGTCGGGTCGCCTACGCTCACGGGACGATGTTCACGACCGAGGCCCTCGAGGCCTACGTCGCCGACCTCGCCACGATCCTCCCCGTCGAGGCGCCGGCCGTCTACCCCGTGTCGGGCGGCTCCGAGGCGATCGAGACCGCCCTCAAGATGGCGCGGGCCTACCACCTCGCTCGCGGCGAGCCGACCCGCGACGTGGTGATCGCCCGCTGGGGGAGCTACCACGGCAACAGCCTCGGCGCCCTGGACCTCTCGGGCCGCGAGCCCCTCCGCCGGCCGTACGCCCCGTGGCTCGGCCGCTTCAGGCACGTCTCGGTGCCGTACCCGTACCGTGCCGGGCAGGCCGCGGCCCACGCCCTCGGCGACGCCGGGGCGCTGGCCGCCGAGCTCGAGGCCGCGATCGAGGCTGCCGGGCCACGGCGGGTGGCGGCCTTCGTCGCCGAGCCGATCGTCGGGGCGACCCTCGGCGCGGTCGTGCCGCCTGACGGCTACTGGGCCGCGATCGCGGAGGTCTGCCGCCGGCACGGTGTCCTCCTCGTCGCCGACGAGGTGATGACCGGCTTCGGCCGGACGGGGCGCTGGTTCGGCGGCGACCACTGGGGTCTGCGCCCGGACCTCCTCGTCGCGGCGAAGGGCGCCACCTCCGGCTACTGGCCGTTCGGCCTCGCCGTCGCCTCGGGTCCCGTCTACGAGACGATCGCCGGGGGCGGCTTCGTCCACGGGTTCACCTTCAGCCACTCGGCGGTGGGCGCGGCGGTGGCTCACGAGGTGCTCCGGATCCTCCGTCGCGAGGATCTCGTGGCGGCCTCGGTGACCAAGGGCGAGCGGCTCCGTGCGCTCCTCCGGGAGCGCCTCGGCGAGCACCCCCACGTGGGCGACATCCGCGGCCGCGGCCTGATGGTCGGCCTGGAGCTCGTGGCCGACCGGGCGACGACGGCACCCTTCCCGCGGGCGGAGCGACGGCTCGAGGCGGTCGTCGCGGCCGCGCGCGAAGCCGGGGTCCTCGTCTACTCGGGGACGGGGGCGGCGAACGGCCTGGACGGCGACACGGTCCTCCTGGGCCCGCCCTTCGTCACCACCGACGACGAGCTGGTCGCGATCGCCAACGGGGTCGCTGAGGCGATCGCGACGGCAACCGCGGCGACACCATCATCGGGCGCGCCGTCCTGATGACCCGCGGACCGACAACGACGCCGAGCCGCGAGGAGCGCCTGTCCGCACGCCGCGCCATGCTCGCGTTCTCTGCACGCCGCCAGCGTCCCGGCAGTGGAAGCATGCTCGGACGACTGCTGCATTCGGGGAGGCCAACCATGCGCTGGTGGAGCACGGTCGCCAACGTGATCGCCGCCCAGGGGATCGATGTTGCCGTCGCGGGGGGAGTAGCCGCCAACGCCTACATGCCTCCGCGGCAGACGGCTGACCTCGACCTCGCCGTCCGCATCGCCGACCTGTCGCGGACCGGCGACGCGCTGCGATCTGCCGGGTGGGTTTCCCTCGGCCCCCTCGATCTCTACGAGGATCTTCGAGGGACCGCCTGGGAGCTCGATGACCAGGTGCTCGACGTCGTCGGCCTGCCGGGGACCTGGGGCGAGGAAGCCCTGTCGACGGCACAGGACAATCGGCAGGCCGGCGGGCTGCCCACGCTGACCCTGCCGTGGGTTGTGCTGACGAAGCTCATCTCGGCGCGACTCCAGGACAGCGCGGACATCAGCCGGATGCTCGGGCCGGCCTCCGCCCACGAGCTTTCGGAGGTTCGGGCCGTCGTCGAGCGCTGGCGGCCGGCGGACCTCGCCGACCTCGACCAGATCATCGTGGCCGGGCAGCTGGAGTTCGGACCCGCTCGCCACTGACGAGGCCCACGGCCCCGGCCGACTACCTGCCGCGGACGCCGCGACGGAGGATGACGATCCCGACGCCGACGAGGACGAGCGCCACGATCGCGTCGCCCGTCGAGGGGAAGCCCGGGATCGTCGCCCCGAGGACACCCCAACCCCCGAAGATGGCGATCGCGCCGCCGACCCAGCCCTGCCAGCCGAGTCTCTGGCCTCGCGACAGGCGGGCGGCGGCGATGGCGAGGAGCCCGGCGCCCATCCCGAGGGTGCCCCACCCGGCCGAGGGGAGTCCGGCGAGCTCGGCGACGAGGCCGGCGATGCCGTATCCGGCGACGACCGCTCCGACGTGGAGGGCCCACGACCCGGCGCGCCCGGCCACGTGCCAGGCGACGAGGGCGACGCCCGCGATGGCGAGGCCGGCGGCGCCGACGAGCGCGAAGCCGGGGACGACGTCGGAGAGGACGAAGTAGGCGCCGACGCCGATGAGGCCCACGCCGATCCAGAGGCTCAGGCGGCCGGCCTCGGCCTGGGAGATGCCCCACGAGACGACCCGCACGCCGGGGCCCGTGGGCGGGCCGCCGGCCGGTGTGCCGGCCGATCCCTCCCGGCTCCCGGGCGGGCGGCGGCTGCCCTCGTCCACGACTTCGCCCACGAGGGCCGGCCTCGGCTCCCGCGCCGGCGACCCACCGGCAGACGGCGGGGGAGGCTCGAAGGCCGCCGGATCAGCGCCCGACTTGAGCGCGGCGAGGCGGCGCTCGACCTCCAGATCGGAGGTCGGCGTCGGCGGCGGTAGCGGCGACGTCATCGCGGCGCGGTCATCGTGCCGGCGGCGCGACCGCCGCGGGGTCGAGGATTGTCACGCCTCCAGCGTAGCGTCTCCGCCGGTGGTGGCGCTCATCCGAGGTCCGGCTACGTCCCGAGGAGGCGGGCCAGGAACGTGGCGGTCTCCGGATGCTGCGGCGCGTCGATCACCTGCTCTGAGGGCCCGACCTCGATGAAGACCCCCGCGTCGATGTAGTAGACACGGTCGGCCGCCTCGCGGGCGAACTGCATCTCGTGGGTGACGACGATCATCGTGGAGCCCTCGTGGGCCAGCTCGGCCATGACAACGAGGACCTCGCCGACGAGCTCCGGGTCGAGGGCCGAGGTCGGCTCGTCGAAGAGGAGCACCTTCGGCTCCATCGTCAGGGCCCGGGCGATCGCCACCCGCTGCTTCTGGCCGCCCGAGAGGCGGGCCGGATACTCGTCGCGCTTGTCCGAGAGGCCCACCTTGTCGAGGTACTTCTCGGCCGTCGCGATCGCCTGGTCGCGGGACACGCCGAGGACCCGGATCGGGGCCTCGATGAGGTTGTCGATGACCCGCATGTGGGGGAAGAGGTTGAACTCCTGGAAGACCATCTGGGCCCGCATCCGGATCTGCCGGATCTGCTCGCGGTGGCTCCGGCTCCGGGCATGGAGCGGGTCGGCGTCGATCCGGAAGCCATCGATCTCGACCGCGCCGGCGGTCGGCTCCTCGAGGAAGTTGAGGCAGCGCAGGAGCGTGCTCTTGCCCGACCCGGAGCGGCCGATCAGGCAGATCGTCTCGCGGGGGTAGACCTCGAGGGTGCAGCCCCGGAGGACGTGGTTGCTGCCGAAGTACTTCTCCAGCTCGAGGGCCCGGACGATCGGCTCGGCGCCGGGCGGGGTGAGGCTCCCCGGGGCCGCGAACGGGTCGCGGACGGCGGAGAGCCGGTCGTGCGTGGCGGTCGTCATCTCGGCCATCTCAGATCCTCCGGTCGCTCTCGGCCATCCGCTTCTCCAGGCGGTCCTGGACGAGCGAGAGGATGATCGTGAGGCTCCAGTAGATCCCCGCCGCGATCATCAGGGTCTCGAGGGTCCGGAAGTTCGACTGCCCGACGCGCTGGGCGCGCCAGAGGAGTTCGGCGACGCCGATGACCGAGACGAGCGACGAGTCCTTGATCATCGAGATGAACTCGTTGCCGATCGCCGGGGTGATGATCCGGACGGCCTGCGGCAGGATGATCCGCCGCATCCGGGTTTGCCCGGGCATGCCGAGCGCCTGGGCGGCCTCGGTCTGGCCGCGGGGAACCGCCTGGATCCCGGCCCGGAACGTCTCCGTCATGTAGGCGCCGTAGTTGAACGACAGGGCGAAGATGCCGAGAACCTCCTTCGGGACCTGCGAGATCGCGGGGACCACCTGCGGCAGGGCCAGGTAGATGAAGAGGATCTGGACCAGGAGCGGCGTCCCGCGGACGAGCGAGACGTAGAGGGTGGAGATCGCGTAGAGGGTCGGGACCGAGCTGAGCCGTCCGAGGGCTCCGACGACGGCGAACATGATCGCGATCGTGATCGAGATCACGGCGATGTAGATCGTCGTGCCGATCCCGCCCAGGATGTAGGGAGCCCACTCTGCCATGAAGGCGAAGTCGATCTTGCCGGCCCAGACGAGCGAGCCGAGCGCCCCCCCGATGAGGATTGCCCAGGTGAGGACGAAGACGATCCGGAAGCGCAGCGTCTGGCGTCGCCGCTGGGCCGCGATCGCCTCCACGATCGGGTTCGGCGGTTCGGACGGGGCGAGACCCCCGGCCGGCGCGGGGATCGCGCTCGAGGATGCGGTCACGGCTTCCTCCCTGGCCTGATCGTGCCGACGGGGGCGTCCATGCTGGGCGCCCCCGTCGAAGGCTCTGTCGGTGGGCTTCGTCAGCCGGTTGGGGCGCGGCTACTGGCCCTGCTCGACGGTGAAATCCGCCCCGAGCCACTTCTCCGAGAACGCCTTGAGCGTCCCGTCGGCGTGCATCTCGTCGAGGATCGTATTGACCTTCTCGACCAGGCTCGTCGGGTCAGGCCCGCTTTTGTCGAAGGCGGCGCCGAGCGGCTCGTAGTAGACCGGGTCGCCGACCTTCACGAGCGGCAGCCCATCGGCGATTGCCTGGTCCACCGTGGTCGAGGAGCTCAGCCAGCCCTCGAAGTCGGTGCGGCCGGCCTTCCACGTCTCCGCGCACAGACGGTCGGTGGTGAGGGTGGTGGCCTTCGAGCCGGCCGGCGGCCCGGCCGTCGGGGTGTACGTGCCGAGGTCGAGCGTTCCCGACATCCAGTCGTAGTAGGTCGTCGCCTCGCCGACGCAGATCGTCTTGCCGGCGAGCCCGTCAAGGGTGGTGATCCCGGACGAGGTGCTTGCCGCCATCTGGGCGGGCGTGAAGTAGTAGGGCTTGCTGAAGGCGAGCACCTTCTCGCGGGGCGTGGTGATCGTCATCGAGCCGACGCTGAAGTCCCAGCGTCCGCCCCACGAGCCGGCGGTGATCAGGTCCCAGCTCGGCGTCTCGAACCTGATCTGGAGGCCGAGCCGCTTCGCGATCTCCGTTCCCACGTCGATGTCGAAGCCCTCGAAGGTGCCATCGGACTTCAGGGCCGACTGGGGTGGGTACTGCGGGTCGGTGGACATCACGATCGTGCCCGCGGCCATGACCTTGCCGAGCAGCGAATTCGGATCGACGCTCGGGGCCGCGCTCTCGGGGGCCATGCTTTCGGGGGCCATGCTGCCGGGGGCCATGCTGCCGGGGGCCATGCTCTCGGGTGCCATGCTCGGGGGTGCCGACGGCGCCGTCGTGGCTCCGCTCGAGCACGCCGCCAGGGCGATGCCAAGTGCGGCGACGAGTGCCGCGATTCGCCGGATTCCCATGGAGACCGTCCTCCTCCTGCCACGCGGCCGGGGACGGCCGCCGTGCATCGGTACTCCACGCGACCCGGGGACGCTGGGCCGCGGGCGATGCTGGATGATTGCACGATCCACCCGGGGAGACAATCCCCCGGTACGTTGCGCGACGGTCGCGGTTGGCTGCTGCGCGGGGCCGGCGGCGGTTCGCGGCGCTGACGATTCGCGCTGTCGGTGCCCGTTCCGCGGCCGTCATCGCCCTCGCAGCCGCCGACCGCCGCGCGGCCGTCATCGCCCTCGCGGCGGCGGCGCACTCGGCGCGGGCGGATAATCGGGCCATGGCACCCTTCGTCCAGACCGTCCTCGGGCGGATCGACCCCACCGAGCTCGGATTCACCCTCCCCCACGAACACACCCAGTGCCGTCTCTGGACGATCCCGGAGCGGTTCGACTACTGGGAGCTCACCCCCGACGAGGACCTGATCGTGGCCGAGCTGGAGCGGTTCCGCGCCGCGGGCGGGACCTGCCTCGCCGACGTCACGATGCCCGGGATCGGTCGCGACCCGGCCTGGCTCCGCCGGATCGCCACGCGCACCGGGCTCCACGTCGTCATGGGGACCGGGTGGTACCGCCAGCCCTACTACCCGCCCGAGGCGCTCATCGATCGCCGGAGCGTCGAGGAGCTCGCCGACGTGATGATCCGCGAGTTCGAGGAGGGCATTCCCGCCGATCTCGGTGGGTGGCCGGTCGCCGGTGTTCCCGGTCGGGCCGCCGAAGGGGCGGCTGACGGAGACAGGGCCGACCCCGCCGAGTCCGTGCGACCCGGGATCATCGGTGAGATCGGCGTCCACAAGCCGTGGGTCTCGGCCCAGGAGGAGCGGGTCTTCCGGGCCTGCGCCCGTGCTTCACGGGCGACCGGCATGGCGGTGACGACGCACGCCGTGATGTCGCCGGTGGGCCTCCGCGAGCTCGACATCCTCGAGGACGCCGGTGCGGACCCTTCCCGCGTGGTGATCGGCCACTCCGACTCGTACCCGAAGCTTGACCACTGGCTGGCGATCGCAGCGCGCGGCGCCTCGATCGAATGCGACTTCCTCGGGATGGCCTTCACGGTCATGGAGCGCAAGGGCGAACCGCGGGTCGTCGAGCTGATCCTGCGGATGCTCGAGCGGGGCTACGGCGACCGGGTCTTCCTGTCGCAGGACGTCTGCGACAACAGCCAGCTCGTCTTCTACGGCGGAAACGGGTACACGTACCTCCAGGAGACGTTTTTGCCGCGCCTCCGGGAGCGGGGCGTCTCGGAGGCGGAGATCGAGCGCATCACGGTGGACAACCCGCGGCGAATCCTCACGATCGCGGGATAGGCGAGAACCGGACGCACGCGCGGCTCTCCTCCCTGGCCGGTCTCTCCCTGGCCGGCGACCGCACCCGCCAACGACGCGGGAGGCGGCCGGGTCCGGTCAGCCCTCGAGCGTCGCCTCGACCGAGAGGTCCACGTTGCCCTTGAGAGCGCCGCTGATCGGGCAGCCGTCCTTCGCGTCGGCCGCCAACCGCTCGAAGTCGTCGGCGCCCAGGCCCGGGACCGTCCCGCGCACCGCGAGCGCTGACGATGCGACGCGCCACCCCGCGTCGGCCTTGTCGAACGTGACCGTGGCGCTCACGTGGAGCGTCGTCGGCGGGGTGCCGTTGCGAGCAAGGCCGGCCGAGAAGGCCATCGCGTAGCAGGACGCGTGGGCGGCGGCCACGAGCTCCTCGGGGCTGGTCCGACCGTCGGATGCCTCGGTCCGCGACGCCCAGGTCACCGGCAGGCCGGAGATCGCGCCACTGCCGACGGCGTCGATCGTGCCCGAGCCTTCGAGCAGCGGGCCGTTCCAGGTGACGCTTGCGGAGCGGGTTGCGGCCATCGGGAGCCTCCTTCACGTACGGCGGGCACTGATGTTGTCCCCGGACCATCTTCGCCGGCACGGGGAAAGCAGATGGTACCGGCTCCCTGCGATCTACTGCCCGGCGTGACCCGAGCGAGCGCGGGCCACGGCCCCGGCGAGCACTCGTGACGCGCGGTCCCGGGGGAACGTCACGCGGCTTGCCTCGTGAAATCGACGGTACGCGTCGAGGGCATCGGCCAGCGCGGGCACGAAGCCCTCCTCGGTGAGGGGGTCGAACCCCGGCTCCCACCAAGTGCCCAGGACGCGGATCGCCCGTGCGCTCCGGTCGCGACGCGGCTCGATCCGCCCGACGAGGCGGTCTCCGAAGAGGAGGGGCAGGACGTAGTAGCCCCAGCGGCGCTTCGCCGCCGGCACGTAGACTTCCCAGACGTAGTCGAAGCCGAAGAGCGACCGGAGCAGGGCCCGGTCCCAGGCAAGTGGGTCGAGCGGGGCGAGGAACGTGACCGCCGGGGGCTCGCCGCCGGGACCGCGATCCCCGGCGACCTCCCGCTCCGCCTGGGCGAGCAGGGGCAGCTCGTCGGTGACGACATGGCGCACACCGCGGACCCCCTCCACGGCGACGGGGACCAGTTCGGCCCGATCGACGAGCTCCGCGAGCAGATCGCGGCGTCGTGGCTCAGGTGACCCGTCCCCCGCCGCGCTGCCCATGCTCACGTGGAGGAAGATCTCGGCCTGGCCGGTCGCTCCAAGGAGGCCGTGGGCGCGATAGCGGCTCAAGAGGCGGTGGAGGCTCTGTTCGCGTTCCGGGACGCGATCCGCGAGGAGCCCCGCGGGAAAGAGGCGCTCGGCGAGGTCGTAGTAGCGGCGGTTGCCCTCGCGCCGGGCGATCCCGAGCAGGCCGGCCTCGGCAAGGGCCTCGAGGACGGCCCGCGACTTGGCGGTGCGGCCCCAGTACCAGTCGATCGCCTCGGAGCGGTCAAGGTCCGCGGTCGAGATGGGCCCGTCGCGGCGGATCCGGGCCAGGAGCTCGCCCACGTGGGCGCCATGCTCGAGGAAGGTCTCCGCCTCGTGGCGGCGCCGGGCGCGCTCCCACGTGAGTCGGTGCCACGGCAGCTCCCGCGTCGGCAGGATGCTCAGTCCCTTGTTGTACGCCTCGAACAGGAGCCGTCGTT